>CAZQNB010000004.1:6510-67822 GCA_964594545.1 uncultured bacterium
TCGCTTGTATCCTACACCTTGGAAGGGGGCCTTTCTCTTGCCAAAGCGAGCGCAAATGTTGTGTTATCCGGATGTAAAAAAGCAGCGTCTCTTGCCAAAGATTACATAAACTTTTGCAGACAAAACCCAAAAACAGGAACTGTAATTACAGCATCTCTAGCTTTAGGTCTTGCTATGTGGATTAAGCCAACAGAGGTTGAAAAACTACATGCTAAGGCGCTTGAGATCTCAAAGAACTCATTGAGTTACTTCAGAAGATAAAAACCTGAGTTTTGGGTTCGTTTTCCTCGAAATCCAGGTTAATACCAAACGCAGCAAATAAATTCATATTTAAGCTGCGTTTGGTATTACAGAGCACTAGCGCTCTAAAATTTTATGAACAATCTCTTCCGGGGGGAAGCTGTGATCACTCTGGATATCTCTAAATTCCATGTGGTCTATATGACGCTCTAGCTAAACTTTAATTTTCGTAAATGGTATAAACTCGCTCCCCCGAATAAGCAAACAGATTTAAAACTCTATTGCCCTTTTGGAAAAGCCAACCACAACCAACTAAAAAACAAACACTTAACAATCAGATCAAAAAACAAGTTATTTTTAAATTAAAAATTTATTTTGTTTGAAATTCATTTAAATAACTGATAAAATCTATATTAGATTTAGCTTTTCTTTGTTAAATAAGGATAAAAATATTTTATGAACATCTTTCCCGCCACACACGGTATGCACGTTGAAATCTGTATTGCTCATTTTCCCGACGGACTCGGAGATACGACCGCAGCTTGCAAAACAGCTCAACTAATCTCTGAGATTTGCAACGGCTCTGCTGAACTCTCATTTACTGCGATACCGCCCGATTTATCTTTTTGCGGGCAATACTTAAATACGGCTAGCGCTTTGAGGGACTTTGAAAAAAACAGCCTCTCGATGCTATCTGAAGTATTGAGATCTTACGGCCGGACATTAACAGAAGATCCCGCAACCCTTCCAAAAAACAGAATCAGAATCATTACCCCCTATAGCGGGGTATGCGAAGCGATCTCCGACGAAATTCCGACGATTGTTCTCTCAGAATATGATCGCGCCCCAATCTGTTCCCGACCTGATTTGGGAGACCTCCTTGTTTACAGACAAACAGGATTAGGAGAATCAACGCTTGCATCTCAAACAGCGCTTGGAATTCACATCCTCCCTGACTGGCAATGGCGCCACATCTTTTCTCAAAAGCCGCGAGAAACTCGTTACACTGAATTGAAGGATCTCAAAGATTGGGGTTCTGTTTTAAAAGGGCTTGAAACCAAGATTCAAACCTCTCTAGAAGGTCAAATTATATTTGTTGGATATGGATATGATATAAAAGTATTCTCCCGTTTTGTTGCCCCACGTTTACAAGAGATCAGCGAAGAAAACCAGTTGCGCCTGCATCGAGGAGAGGCCCCCCTTCCCGATCCTGTTTTTTTCTTACCTAACCAGGCGGACAATCTTAGGATAATGAAAAATCAACTAAACGAGTGGTTCCCCAAGATGACAAGTGTTCGATATTTTTGCGAAAAGCTTTCTCCTAAAGAATTTGATCTATTATTACTGCTAAGTGAGAAAAAGATTTGCATAACAGGAGACCAATCATTTGCTGAGGCGATCAGCTCTAATAAAAGAATTGCTCATTACGATTCCCGCTACCATAAAATGGGTTTATTGACAGCCTACAACAAACTTTTGTCTGCTGATACCAACTGTTTCGATCCTTCTCAAGGCGGTTTAAGTGATGATGAAATAAGGGCCCGCAATAATAAAATAAGCGACAAGATAAACAAATTCATTTGCGAACACAAAAATCTCAAAACAGGGTTAATCTCTCTTTTTAACGCCCACCCATCAATGAGCTAAATAATTAAACGAAACTTCGCGAACAATCTGTTCTATGGGGAATCCATGGTCGCTATGGATATCTCTTAATTCCATATGGTTGACATGGCGCTCAACCACGTTCCCTTCCCCGTCATACGAACGAATAGTCACGTGATTCAAAACACATTTTCGGATCGTAAACTTTCCAATCTCTTCTCTTTTCTGTAAAAGCGCATCCCAATGATTATGATCCGCATACAAAGTCAACTCATTGCATACGATCTGATCGATGATCGTATTTTCTGCAAACAATCTTGTCAGCTGATATTCGATTCTTACCTCTTCAGCCATCAGGGCATAAGGCAAATCAAAACCTTTGGGATTGCGAATTTTCAGCCCTCGGATATTTGATTCTGTTGGCCAAATACTCACCCATTCCATCAATATAGGAAGGTCTAATTTTTTAGATATGTAGTGAGAGAGGAGTGGCGCTTTGACAAGCCAAAGGAACGCCGCAAAACCGAGAACTAAATACAATATGAACTTCCACTTCAACATATCTCAAAAATGAAGCATTGCCCTTTTTTTGCAAATGATTTATTCGGAAAGTATGCGCAAATTTATTAAAATCATCCTCGCCCTCATCCTTATCCTAGTCGCCGTCTCCTGGATCGCCTGGGGAACAAAAACGCAAATCTTGGCTCGTTATCTTTCAGGTCATTTGAGGGTTCCTGTAACGATCGGTAGCTTTGAACTTACAAAAACGCAAATTGACATCTCAAGCCTTTGGATGGGGACGCCACTGAGATCTAAAACATCCACTTCCTTTACTGCAGAAACCATCGAAATCGACACAGAACTTTCCCAATTCATGAGTGATCCTCTCATCATCGATCGGATCGAGATCTCCAATATCTTTGTAGGGCTTGAGTACTATGCAAACGGAGAGACGAACTGGAGCCTAATGCTCAAAGCGCCAGATCGGCCAAAAAAGGAAAGAGACTACCTCATTCGCACTCTTGTTTTAGAAAACCTAATGATTGAAGTCACTCAAGCCAATGGTCAAAAGAAGAGATACCCAACCCTTGCGCGAATGGAGTTTCATGACATCAGCAGCGATACAGGCTTCCCTATAAGCGAGATTGAAAAAGCCATATTCAACCAGATGATAAAAAATCTCCTAGACAAGTTCAATCTTCTGAAAACACCGCTTAATGTTCCGGGCAATGCCCCATTAAAATATTTACCAGGTATATTTAATTAGTTGTTTGGGTATAAACGCTTGTTTGAGTTATAATACTTCTTACGGGAGAAAAGCGCGTTGAAGGCTCAGACAACTAAACTTTATAATTGGGCCATTACTAAGGCCGAATCCACTAAATCCCCCCTCTGGCTTAGCCTCCTCTTTTTCCTTGAAATTACCCTTTTTCTGCCTCTCGATGCCGTTTTAATGTTCTTCTGCCTTCAAAATAGAAAGAAAATTTTTCTTTACATTGCCCTTGCAACGATAGCCTCAACGATCAGCGGCTTAATGGGTTACTTACTGGGCCATTTTCTTTGGGATCTGATTGGCTCCTATGTCGTCCCGCACATCATTTCAACCGCCGCTTTTACAAAAATTTCACTCCATTTTCAGCACTATGAGAATTGGGCCATTTTCTTTGGGGCGCTTGTCCCCTTCCCTTTAAAAATTCTCACCCTCTCCGCCGGGGTCTTTAAGTTGGGCATCCTCCCCTTCATCTCCTACTTTTTTGTCGCCAGATTTGTCCGCTTTTCCCTCATTGGCATCTCCATGATGGTTTGGGGACCCCAGGTCAAAAGCTTTCTCGATAGGAACTTCCATAAAGTTATGCTATTGATTGGGGCGAAAGTTGCTGCCGCCTTCATTTTCCTCTGGGCATTAGCTAAGTAATTCACTATAATTTTTCGACATGTCTATTAGCCGTTTTGCTTTGATGTCCTTGCATGAACAGAGACTCCTATCGAAGGGATTTGTAAAAATTGCGGGCGTTGATGAAGCCGGCCGAGGCCCTCTTGCCGGCCCTGTAGTTGCAGCGGCATGTATCCTTCCCCAAAATGCCTTTTTCGCAAATCTCAACGACAGTAAACAGGTATCTGAGAAACAAAGAGAGCGCCTCTTTAAAGAACTTACAGAAACTGATGGAGTCATCTACGGGATCGGAGAGGCAAGCGCGTTAGAAATAGATCAAATCAATATTCTAAGGGCCACCTTTTTGGCCATGCAAAGAGCTGTACAAGCACTCTCTATTTCCCCGGATTACCTACTCATCGACGGCAATAGAGCGCCTCATTTCAAAATCCCCACAGAGACGATCGTAAAGGGAGATTCCCTATCCATTTCGATTGCAGCCGCATCGATCATCGCTAAAGTCTATCGAGATAAATTAATGGAAGAGCTCGATCAAAAATGGCCGATGTACGGATTTTCAAAACACAAGGGATATGGAACTAAAGAACATATCGAATCGATAAAGAAATGGGGCCCATGTCCTGATCACAGACAGACATTTGCCCCAATTAGGCATTAAGCTTGAACAGATGCTTCAGCGTGGTACTGCTCTTTAATTTTAGCAGCTTTGCCAGCTAATCCTCTGATGTAATAGAGTTTCGCTCTGCGCACTTTTCCTGATCGAACCACTTCAATGCTCGAAATTCTTGGGCTGTGGATGAGGAAAACGCGGTCCATGCTTGAGCCATACGCTGTACGATAAATGGTAAACGTTTCAGATATTCCGTAGCCTTTCTTTGCAACTACAGTGCCTGTAAACGCTTGAAGACGCTCTTTGTCGCCTTCAACAATTTTCGTATTCACACAAACGGTATCCCCGATGTTGAAGGAGGGAACCTCTTTCTTCATTTGTTCTGCTTCTAATTCTTGAATAACAGGTACTTTACTCATTGACTCTCTCCTTTCACTAAATCGGGACGAACCCGGCACGTTTTTTTGATTGCTTTTTCTCTTCGCCATTTGCGAATTTCCGCGTGATTTCCATCGCGGAGAACTTGAGGGACTTCAACCCCTCCAAACACTAAAGGACCCGTATAATGCGGCGCATCGAAAATCCCCTCTTGAAAGGAGTCTTCTTTCACTGCATCCGGATGCCCTATCACCCCGGGAATAAACCGGGACACCGCATCAATCAGAACAATTGCGGCCACACACCCATTTGTGAGTACGTAATCGCCAATACTGATCTCTTCGTCAATCTCCGTCTCAAGCACTCTTTCATCCACACCCTCATAATGGCCGCAGAGGATAACCAAATGCTCTACCTGAGACAACTCTTCACATTTCGCAGCGGTTAAAAGAGCTCCCTGCGGCGACATAAAGACCACACGAGAACCCTTTTTCCTAACGCTTTGAATCGACTTCGCTACCGGCTCCGGGCATATAACCATTCCCGGCCCCCCTCCATATGGGCGATCATCTACACGCCGTCTGTTCTCCGCAAAATCGCGAATATCTACATGGCGTATAGTGAGTAATCCTTTCTCTCTTGCTCGCGAAATCATGCTCACATCGAAAGGGCCCCGAAAATACGAGGGGAAAAGCGATAGGATGTCGATTTCCACTTTAGTTTACGCTTGTTTTCGCTTAGCTCGCGCTTTAGCTACTTTCGCGACCTTTTTCTGCGTCATCTCTTTAACGACTTCAGGAGCCATCTTGGAAACAAGAGATTTTACTCGATCGCTAATTTGCGCGCCGCAGTCTAACCAATACTGGATACGTGGCACATCGAGGAAATATCCTTTCTCGTTTGGAGCAAAAGGATTGTACCACCCTAATTTCTCCATATATTTTCCATCTCGTGGATGACGAGAATCTGTCAAAACAATACGGAAACTTTGACGGCTACTTGCCCCTTGTTGTCTCATGCGTATAATTAACGCCATTTGTTACCTTTAAGTTGATTTTTGATATCTTTTAAATCAGGCATTCCTGAAAAACCCTTCATTTGGCTTTTCATGTCCGGCATGCCCTTAAATAACTGTTTTACTCTTTTAAACCCTTTGACCATCCGATTCACTTCTTCAAGGTCTACGCCGCTCCCCTTCGCAATCCTTTTGCGACGGAGGTGGGAAAGCTCATCCTTTTCTTCTCTCTCATTTGGAGTCATCGACAAGATCATCGCTTCCATCTGCCCAAATTGCGCATCAGAAAAATCCAAATCCCCAAGAGAACTAAAGCCCGGGATCATTTTCAAAAGGCTTTTCATCGACCCCATCTTCTTGACCATCCCCATCTGTTTGAGATAGTCGTTATACGAAAATGTGGCCTTACGGAGCTTTTGCTCCATTTTCAAACTTTCTTCTTCATCAAAATGGGCTTCCGCCTTTTTGACGAGATTGATCACATCGCCCATGCCAAGAATTCGGTCGGCCATGGAACGAGGATGAAACAACTGCAGATCAGAGATCTTTTCGCCAACCCCTTCAAATTTGAGCGGTTTTTGCGTAACTTCCCGAATTGAAATGGCGGCGCCAGCTCTCGCATTTCCATCGAGCATGGTCAATATCGTTCCGGTAATCGCAACCCGTTTATCAAATTCCGCAGCTGTACGCACGGCATCTTGACCCGTCGTCGCATTCGCAACAAACAAAACCTCGCGAGGATTTAGGAAAGACTTGATCGCCTCAAGCTCTCGCATTAAATCTTCATCGATATGAAGCCTTCCTGCGGTATCGACAATCAAAACGTCAACCCCATCCGCTACTGCCTTTTCGTACGCTTTTTTTGCCACCTGAAGTGGGCTTTTCTCCCCATCCAAGCTAAACACAGGCACGCCGATCGAGCTGCCCAAAGTTTTCAGCTGATCAATCGCTGCCGGTCTTTGCAAGTCGCAGGCGGCGAGCATAATCTTTTTATGCTTTTCTGTCCCCTGGATATATGCAGCTATTTTAGCGCATGTTGTCGTCTTCCCGGAGCCTTGCAATCCGCAAAGCATGACGACGGACAACTTACCCTTAAGATCGAGAGGAACCTCACAGCTCCCCATGAGCGCAATCAATTCATCATGAACGAGCTTGATGAACTGCTCCCCGGGCTTAACCGATTTTGTTACAATCTCTCCGATCGCTTTTTCTTTCACCCTCTTAACAAACTGACTGACAACAGTAAAATTCACATCCGCATCGAGAAGCGCCAAACGGACATCTCGAACCGCATCCGAAATATTGTCTTCGGAAAGGGCTTTTTTGCCGGAGAGGGAGGAGAACAAACCCTGTAGTTTTTCTGTTAAAGAGTCAAACATCTTCGTTAAATAGTTAATGGATACAAGGATACTCGAGAAAGTTATTGCTTTTCAAGGAAAAAGAAACGGTCTTTCCCAGATAAATCTTGTATGAGCTCAGATTGGGCCCACACAGGCGATGAAAAAATTTCTTTTACCCCAGCTCCTTGAGCAGAGCCAATCTCTAAATATACCTGACCTCGGGGCCCCAAATAATGGGGGATTTCTTCAGCCAAACGGCGATAAAAATCAAGACCATCATCTCCGCCCACAAGAGCCAATTTAGGCTCAAAATCGCGCACAGAAGGATCTATTGTAAAAAATTCACTTACAGTGACATACGGGGGATTAGAAATAATGATATCTGCTCTTTTATCTTTAAAAGGAGAGAATAAATCCCCTTGTAAAAAAGATATTTCCACCCCATTTTGGGCCGCATTTTCTTTCGCAAGTGAAAGGGCGTCAGAAGAAATATCGGACGCCCAAACCTCGATTTCTGGAAATCTTTTTTTTAACGCAACCGCAATGCACCCGGATCCTGTGCAAACATCGAATATACTTGTTTGACCCGTCATCCTCTTTGCAATGAGCTCAACTAAAAGTTCCGTTTCAACTCTAGGGATAAGCGCTCTTCGATCCACCCGGAGCCTGCATCCAAAAAAGTCCATCTCTCCCGTGATATATTCCAGGGGCTCATGTTTTGCGCTTCTTTTGAGCCACTCTCTTAAAACAGACAGCTCTGCATCTTCCAGCGGCCGGTCAAACTGCATGTAGAGATCAATCCTTTTACAGCGCAAAAGGGAAGATAAAAGATCCTCAACCAAACGCCTTGGCCTTTCAATATTTCTTTCTTGTAAAAATTGAGTGGATAGCTGAAGAACATCCTTCAAACTCTTCATGATTGTAGTTTCTCTTGATGAAAATGGTTGACGAGAGGAATCGTCAAATCATCCAAATCCCCTTCCATGACCTTATCTAATTTATACAACGTCAAATTGATTCTATGATCCGTCACCCGATTTTGAGGATAATTATAGGTTCGAATCCTCTCTGACCGATCTCCGCTGCCAACCTGAGAGAGACGAATCGCAGACATCTCTGAATGCGCCTTGCTTCTCAGAGCCTCCCCGATGCGAGCAGAAAGAAGACGCATCGCCTTGTCTTTATTCTTGTGCTGGCTCCGCTCTTCTTGGCACGCCACAACGGTCCCTGTCGGAATGTGGGTAATGCGAACGGCTGAATCGGTTCGATTGACGTGCTGTCCCCCGGCGCCTGAAGCGCGATAGGTATCAATGCGCAAATCTTTTTCCTCAATCTGCACCGTCTCTTCTTCATTCGGCTCGAGCAAAACGGCAATCGTAATCGCAGAGGTATGCACTCTCCCTTGCGTCTCCGTCTCCGGAACCCTCTGCACCCGATGCGTTCCCGCCTCGTATTGCATCAAACGATAGACGTTAGGGCCCGAAAGGGAAACGATATACTCTTTATAACCCCCTAACTCTGAGGCAGATGCAGAAATAACCTCAAGCTTCCATTTCTTTGTTACCGCATAATTGTGGTACATACGAGCGCAGTCAGCGACAAATAGAGCCGCCTCATCTCCGCCAGTACCTGCGCGCAATTCCAAGATAATATTGCGGCTATCATTGGGATCTGGGGGAACGAGGTGATTTTCGATTTGAGCTTTGAGATCCGTAACAGAAATTTCTAAACGGGAAATATCCTCGTTTAGAAGAGAAATCATATCAGAATCTTTTTCGGAAGAAAGAAGGGCCTTATTCTCCTCAAGCTGTTTTTGCGAGGAGATATAACGTTCCCAGAGGTCCCTTAATTCGGACAACTGGGAATGTTCTTGGGACAGAAGCTTATACCGCTTTTGATCGACTAAAGTCTCTGGCATCCCCAGCTCAGCTTCGACCTGGTGTAGCCGAGTCAGAAGCTGCTGTACTTTCTCAATCACTTCTTTTTCGGGGCTTTAACTTTTGCTTTATTTGCTTCTTCTTGCTTATCTTGTGAGATCTTCACTTCAGCAGCCTTACGAGCATACTTCTTCGCGAATTTATCCATACGACCTTCTGAGTCGACAAACTGTTTGGATTTCGTGAAGAATGGGTGAGATGAGGAAGAAATCGGAACGCGGCAAACAGGATATTCTTTGCCTTCAAATTTTTCCTTATCTTTCACTTGCAGCGTGCTACCGATGAGAAAAGTGGCGCCCGTTGAAGAATCGACGAAAAGAACTTCTTGATATGTAGGGTGGGTCTTTTTTTTCATAAACTAGTTCCTTAAAATATCTAGCAAGACTACTGACTAATCCCAAAAAAAACAAGCTTTTTTTAAACAAGTAGAGGCAAAATCAACACTTAGGTACAATCAGACCGATGAAAAAATATTTGATTGCTTGCGCCTTCCTAGCTACTCTCGCTATGATTTCGATCCAAAACACAAGACACCCGAAGGCATTTACCTTAGAGAAAATCGCTCAAGCTAAATGGAATGAGTTCCCAAGTACCGATTGCCCTCTTGAATTATTAAACCAGCCCTTTAAATATATCGCTCACGGCACCCAAATGATTGCCTTTGAGGGGCAAGACGGCAAAACGATCTTAAAATTTTTTTTAGTGCAAAAAATCGACGGGAAAAGAAAAACGCCTCTTCGCTCATTCACCAACCTCATCCCCTCCCTTAAACTCAAGAAAATGGAAAAAAAACAAAGCATTCAGACAGAAAACCTCCGTTTTGCTTTTAGCTGCTATGCAAAGGCGTTTGAAGAATTAAAAGAAGAATCCGGATTAATTGGCCTTCACTTATCTCCCACCAAAAAAGACTACTCCCCCTGTATATTGGAAGACTTTGATGGGAAAAAATGGGCCGTGGATTTAGATCACACCTCATTCATTCTTCAAAAAAAGGTTCAAACTGTCGGCGAAATTTTCCCAACCCTGCAAACAGAGGAAGAAAAAAGAAATTTCATGGAGGCGATGGAAACTCTTCTCGAGTACCGGACACGCAAAGGATTCATTGAGCTCGGGCAAGGCAAAATGTTTAACGACAATTATGGATTTGTGGATGGAAAAGCTCTTGTGATTGATGTGGGACGACTCGCTTATCGAGAAGAGGTAAAACAAAACCCTGAGGCAGAAATCGAAAGGATGAAAACGAGACTCCACACTAGATTTTTCACATGTGGTCCCTTTTAATTCCTTTTCTCGCAACGCACCTTTATGAGCTCGTAAAAATTCGATCACTTTCTAAGCTTTTTTTGCAAAATCTCTGGATTGTAAGTTCCTTTGCCCTTCTTTGCTTTCTCATCCCTACTTTTCTTGCGCTCCCCTTATGGATTTGTCTCTCTTCTTATCTACTTCTTCGCTGGTATTGCCTTTTTCACTTTCAAATAGATCTCACTTTTCAGACATTCCATTTTTTAAAATCCTTTAGATGTTTTATTGATTCCATCAAAGCTCTCCCCAAATATTTCTTTCTCACAATCCTCATCTCTCTCCCCTCCCTCACAGCTTTTCAAACGCCCCCCTCTCTTTCATTTTGGCTTCCTCTTTTTCTTTTTAGTGGCTTCCTTTCCCTACTTTACACAACAAAAAAAACAAACCAGCGCCAAAACAGCCTTCCCATATTTCCCTTTCCAAACGAACTTTCTCTTCCCTTCTCCCCAAAATTTCCGGCGCTTCGAAAAACCCTATCGTTTCTCGGCGAAAAAAATATCCACATCCCTCCTACTAGGCCTCATGTAATTTTTATATTTCTTGAGTCATTTCGAGCAAAAAACATCGGGTGTTTAAACGCCCAAATCCCCGCGTCCCCTCATTTCGATGAGTGGGCTAAAAAAGGGCTCCTTTTTTCAAATTTTAGAGCCAATGGACTGCAAACCTTTCGGGCCTTTATCTCTGCTTATTTTGGCATTCCGAGCCACATGCAAACGGTGAGTCTAAAACCGTTTTGCGAAGTATCTCTTTATGGACTCCCTCAAATTCTAAAAAAACACGGCTATCATCCGGCCCTTATCCAGAGCGGAGATCTCTCTTTTGACTATCTCTACCCTTTCTTCAAACAACATGGATTTGAAACTATTTTAGGAGGAGAAAACATCCCAACAAACAAAAAAAGACCCCATTCCTGGGGGATCAACGATGAGTGCACGGTTCGTTTCGCAGCAGATTTTCTTGCAAAACAAACCTCTCCCACATTTCTCTCCCTCTTTACAATCACAAACCACCATCCCTGGAAAGCCCCCTCGGACTGGAACTTTTCTCCTCCTCAAAACATCCCCCCTATCTATCAAAATTTTCTCCAAACATTTGCCTTCACAGATCACTGCCTTGGAATTTTCCTCGATCTTTTGAAGGCAAAAGGGATTCTTGAGAACTCCATTGTCTTCATCGCAGGCGATCACGGCCAAGAAATGTATGAGAGGAGACCTTTTTCAGAAATGAACCACAGTCTTTTTGACGAGAGCATCCACCTTCCCCTTCTTCTATTGGGAGAAAAAATCCCATCCAAAGTCATCGATGACCCTGCGAGTTTCATCGACTTTCCTCCAACGGTCATGGACCTCTTAAATATTCAAGATGTCCACCATGGACTGGGAAGGAGTTTACTTCGAAAACATAACTCCCCTTCCTACTTTTCATTGCAAAGAGAACACACGGAAATCGGATCCGTTATGGGGAGGAAAAAAATCATCATCGCGCCTAATCAAGTACTGAAATTCGACCTCGATTGCGACAAAGAGGAAAAAACCAATATTGCAACTCCGCAAGATCCGCAAGTCTCCGCCTGCATTGACTATTTCCGGAAAATTGAAACAATCTATCATGCCAATGCCTGGGCGCCTGAACCTAAACTCCCCTTTGAAATGAAAGGGACCGAAGCGATGGATGATGAGGAATGGCTTTCCTTTCTTCATAGCCACCCCCCTGTTTCCGTGATCGATCTTTCTCAAAGCCATAGACTCACCGACAACGCGATCCTCCAAACAAAGCCGGAATACGGAGCTGTGTGGCATCGCCTGAACATAGCCAATGTAAACGTGACGGATCAATCGCTTGAGTGGATCTATAGCCACTGCCCAAACATCATGTCGCTCAATCTATCGTATTGCCATCTTCTCTCTGATGCGGGCGTAAAAGAGTTGCTCTCTAAGTGCCTACAGCTGCGCCATCTTTGGCTCGATGGAATTTACGATCTTTCTGATTTTGTGCCCCACAACACGCTCTTTCCCCTCATCACCTGCAGTTTAAAAGATCTTCGTCATATCCCGGGGCAAACACTCGTCCGCCTCTATGCAAATTCACCGCATCTGATCAACTGGAGCGCTTCACTTGAAAACACAACAACAAAAGACCTTTTAGAAATGAGCGTCCACAAAAAACAATCTACCCACATGAATTTAAGCCATGGACACAGGGTCAAAGACGAGGGTTTAACGGCCTTAATCGAGAGTCAAAACGAATTGCAAGAAATCCATCTCGAAGATTTCCCTCTTCTTGAAACCCCCCTCTTTTCCTCTCTACTCAAACTGCGCTATTTAGAGTTCTCAAACTGTCCGAATCTAACCGATGGCGCCTTACAATTGCTGCAACATCTTCCCTTAATGCGCTTGCAGCTTGACAAATGCCCAAAGATTACGCAAAAAGGGCTTTCCTTTCTTGCGCACAATCCAAATCTCCATATTTTCTTGAGTGAGTGTCCAGGGATAAAGCATGTGAGTGGCCCTTTATAGTCGATTAATACCAAACGCAGCAAATAAATTCATATTTAAGCCGCGTGAAAGCTGCCAATAAATCAATTAAAAAAAAGAGGGCAGTATTGAATGAATACAGCCCTCTTTTTTTAATGGATTATCAAAGCTTTGAACCCGTCCAAACGCCGATTCTTCAATCACGAGCGGTATAAAATCCTCGCCTTCACGATTTGAAGCCCATGCAAAACACCTTCTTCATAACGAAAGAACGGGTTATTTTCTAAAGCGGGGAAGTCGTTTGGCTGCATGAGATCATCTAATGTCACATGCGAAACAATTTGCCGAGCCAAAGTGAGCATCACCTTTTGTTGATGCTCGATTAACTCATCAATGATTTCGTGCATTTCTTTTTCCTTGTTTGCTCAAAAAAACTCTTCAGCAAAAAGGCTGATTCCTCTTCCAAAACGCGCTGTGTGATCTCTAAAGAATGCATCGGATGCTTCATCGAAAAAAGATCAATCCAGCTTCCATTTGCGCCTAAGCGAAGATCGGGAGCGCCCCAAACAAGCCTCTCTACTCGAGAGGCAAGAATGGCCCCCGCACACATGGCGCAGGGTTCGAGGGTACAATATAAAGTCGTTTTCTCAAGACGCCAATTCTCTAGAACAGTTGTCCCGGATGTGATGCAAAGCATTTCAGCGTGAGCTGTCGCATCTTGCAGCAATTCGACTTGATTATGGCCGCGAGCGATCACCTTGCCATTGCAAACCAAAACCGCACCGACAGGAACTTCATCCTTTTCAAAGGCCTTTTTGGCCTCTTTCAAGGCTTCCCGCATGAAGTGGATGTCTTGCTCTAGTTGATTCATTGACTGTTAATCTTTTGTTGAAGGGCTCTCACCTGATTTTTCAAAGCCTCTATATCGGTTGTATACTTTTTCATTACGCCCGAGAGTTTATCCTCATATTTCTTTTCAAGGCGGAGAATTTCGGTTTTTTGCCGTTCGATTGCTTGATCTAGACTCATCTTGAGAGATAAAGCCTCATTCTCCTCTTTTTCTTTCGCTTGGGTTGTAACCACAAGCTCCTTAAGACGGCCAAGAACTTTAGGAGAGATCACAACGCCGTTTAAAACAATAAATAGGTAGACAGGAAGAGCTCCAAAGGCTTCGGCGGCGCCTGACAACACCTGCTCACTTTGTTTATCATCTAAAGATTTTATTTGTTCAAAATCCGGGTTAATTTGACTTAAACGACTCGCAAAATGCTGGTAGATATCCCCATGACGAAATACCCATCGGTTAATCACCCATTCACCGAGCTCTTCTGTATCGTTTCCCAGTAGTTCTTTTTCATAAACAGCACAAATTTCTTCATTTGTTAGGCGATTGATGGGGCGGTTTCCAAAATGAGCCTTATAAAAGGTGGGACTCTTCGAGAGATGCTCAGATTTAATATCTTTTTTGATAGTATGCAAAACTTGAGAGAGCCAAGGTTGCAAAGTTTGAAATTTATCTTTCATATGACTTATCCGTTATTTCTTGTGGAAATATAGCAAGAAAAACCTCTAATTTGCAAGCATCTCTCAAGGTAGATAGGTTCAAAGATAGCTTCGGGGTTGAACATTTATCCAAAATAGCGTACAATTAAGGGCATAATGTCATAAACCTCAAGAGGAGACCATCCTCCATGTCTTTAGATAAAGGGACCAAGGAAGAAATTACAAAAAAATTTCAGTTACACGAGAAGGACACCGGTTCTGCCGACGTTCAGATCGCGATTCTAACTGAAAGGATTACGGAGCTAACAGAACATCTGAAAATTGCTCCGAAAGATCACAGTTCACGCCTCGCTCTACTAAAACTAGTAGGACAAAGACGTAAATTGCTTGATTATCTCAATTCAACGGACACAAAGCGATATCAAAGCTTAATCGTCCGGCTGAACCTGAGAAAATAACGTGCAGGGGAGCCATTCGCTCCCCTCACCATTTCCCTCTTGTCTTAAATAAATATATTCCTTAAACTAAGTCGTTTTTAGGAGTATAGCATTCATGTTCAAAAAAGAAACGATCACAGTATCCCTTGGGCACACAACCCTCACATTCGAAACAGGAAAAATCGCTCGCCAAGCCAACGGATCGGTGACCGTTCAGTGCGGAGATACGATTGTCTTTGCCTCTGCCTGCGCATCTGCCAAACCTCCTGAAGGAGTAGATTTCTTCCCCCTCAGAGTCGATTATCAAGAAAAACTTTCATCAACTGGCCGTACAGCCGGAGGATTCATTAAGAGAGAAGGGAGACCTGCAGAGAGAGAAATCCTCACTTGCCGTCTGATCGACCGCCCCCTGCGCCCGATGTTCGAAGAAGGATATTTCAACGAAGTGCAGATCCTCTCCTACGTATTTTCCTATGACGGAGTCCATGCACCTGACGTTCTCGCTGTCTGCGCAGCCTCTGCAGCGCTGACCATCTCAGACATTCCTTTAATTAAACCCATTGGAGCTGTTCGAGTGGGCCGTATTGATGGCAAATTTGTCATCAACCCATCTCATGAAGAGATGAAAAAATCCACCCTCGATCTCGTCTTGGCCGGAACAGAAGATGCGATTTTGATGATTGAAGGATTTTGCGACTTCCTTACCGAAGAAGAAGTCATCGAAGCCATTGAAACAGGGCACAAAGCCATTCAAACGATTTGCCACGCGTTAAGCAATTGGGCCAAAAAAATTGGACAACCCAAGAAAAAAGACGCTCTCCGCACAATTCCTCAAGAAGTCAATGATGCCGTTCATGCATCTGCCGCAAACCTTCTCGAGCCTGCTCTTCGCATTTCTGCAAAGCAAGAGAGAGAAAAAATAATTTCTGAGATCAAAGAAAGCGTCACAAAAGCCCTTCTTCCTGAAGGCGTAGAAACAAAATATTCGAAAGCTGACGTCGCATTGAGCTTCAAAAATCTCCAATCCACTCTCATGCGAAAAATGATCCTCGATGAAAAACGGCGTATTGACGGTCGTGGATTAAAAGATATTCGCCAAATCGATGTAGAGCAATCCATTTTGCCAAGAACGCACGGAAGTTCTCTTTTCACAAGAGGCGAAACGCAAGCTCTCGCTGTTTGCACACTCGGCGGAGAGACAAGCGCGCAACGATATGAAGACCTCCACGGAGACGCAAACCAACGCTTTTATCTCCAATATTCCTTCCCCCCATTTTCTGTTGGCGAAGTAGGAAGAGTTGGGGCTGCAGGAAGACGAGAAATCGGCCACGGAAAACTCGCAGAAAGATCGCTCGCAGCTATCCTACCTAAGCAAGAGGTTTTCCCCTATGTAATCCGTCTTGAATCCAACATCACAGAATCCAACGGCTCCTCGTCAATGGCCTCTGTCTGCGGCGGATGCCTTGCGATGATGGATGCGGGAGTTCCTATTCAGCGTCCGGTTGCAGGAATTGCCATGGGGCTTGTCCTTGAAGGGAATAAACATGCGATTCTCTCCGATATTCTGGGCGCAGAAGATGCACTTGGAGATATGGATTTTAAAGTCGCTGGAGATGCTAAAGGGATCACAGCTTTCCAGATGGACATCAAAATAGAGGGGATCACCCACGCCATCATGCGAGAGGCTTTAGCCCAAGCAAAAGAAGGAAGAACCCATATTTTGAACAAAATGCTCAATGTATGCCCAGCCTTCCGCAGCGAAATGTCTTCTTACGCGCCGCGCATTGAAACACTCCAAATCAAACCGAGCAAGATCGGCATTGTGATTGGACCTGGCGGAAAACAAATCCGCGCCATTGTTGAAGAAACAGGCGTTCAGATCGACATCAATGATAGCGGTCTTGTCAGCATTGCGTCAACGAGTGCAGAAGCGATGGCGAAAGCAAAAGCGATCATCGTCAACCTTACATCTGAAGTAGAGATCGGGAAAACATATAAAGGCCGCATCACATCGATTGTCGCCTTTGGATTTTTCGTAGAAATCTTTGGAAAAGAAGGTCTTTGCCATATTTCTGAAATTTCAACACAACGAATTCATGACATTCGAGATATCCCTTTTAAAGAAGGTGATATGGTTGAAGTGAAAGTTTTGGATGTCAATGACCGTGGCCAAATCAAGTTAAGCCATAGAGCGATACTCGAACAACAGCAGCATGCATAACTCTTAAGGAAAACCTTATGTCCCGTATCTTATCGAAAGAACTGATCAACCATGTTGAAAAGAACGTTCTGGTGCGGGGCTGGTTAAATAATCTGAGATCGTTTGGCAAACTCACCTTTTTGCTCCTCCGGGATAGAACAGGTCTTTGCCAAATCGTCATAGAAAACAAAGAAGAACTGCAAAAAATTTCTTCTCTTCAACCCGGTTCTATCCTCAGTGTTCGAGGAAAAGCGGTAGCGTCTCAATCCGGATCTTTGAAAGTAGAGATTGTAGAGCCCACCATCACGGTTGAAAATCCGATCCGTGAAGTACCTCCTCTTGAGTATTACAAACCGGAAATCCATACGGATCTCGAATTTGTGCTCGACCATAGACCCATTGCGCTTCGCAATCGGGAACTGCAAGCGGTATTCAAAATACAAGCAGAGATTGCTCACGCCTATCGCCTGTTCATGCACGACGTTATCCATGCATATGAATATTTCGCACCGAACATCCTTGGGGCGTCCTCTGAAGGGGGCTCTGAATTTTTTAATGTGGACTATTTTGGGTATCCAGCAACGCTTGCTCAAAGCAGCCAGCTCTATAAACAAATCATGGTTGGCGTAAACGAAAGAGTGTTTGCCCTCATGCCCTTTTTCCGCGCAGAACCATCGCAAACTTCGCGCCATCTCTCCGAAGGAAAACAATTTGAATTTGAGATGGGGTTTTTTAACGATTGGCATGAGATTCTTGACATTCAAGAAGCGTGCATAAAATCGATCTTATCTCACCTCCACACCCATGCTAAAACTGAAATTGAAATTCTCGGGAATACAATCATCAAAGCGCCGGAAAATATCCCCTTCCCTCGCCTCACCTTTGCGCAGGCGCAAGAGCTCTACTATAAGAGAACAGGTATTGATGAAAGAGACGAGCCCGACCTAAGCCCTGCCGCAGAAAGAGAACTTTGCGCGTGGGCGCTTACAGAAAAAGGGACCGAACTTGTTTTTGTTACAGATTGGAAGACAGAAAAACGGCCCTTTTACGCCTATCCCACACCGGAAAACCCAAAACTTACCAATACATTCGATCTTCTTTGCGCCGGCACAGAAATTACTTCAGGCGGTCAAAGAAGACACACCTACGAATCGATGATCGAAGGGATCAAATCCAAAGGGATGGATCCGGCCAATTTCACCGATTATTTGAGCATTTTTAAATATGGGATGCCGGCCCACGGTGGATTTGGAATGGGGCTTGAAAGGCTCACCATGACGCTTCTCAAACTCAAAAATATCCGCGAAGCATCGCTCTTTCCTTCCGATCCCAAACGCATTGCAGGCAATAAAATTAAGGCGCACATCTTTTTTGGCGCGGAAAACATTCGGAATGAAATCATCCGCCTTTGCCACAAAAACACCCTCCCCATCAAACACCAAAAGCACGAAGAGACCCCGACATCACAAGCCTCTGCCGAGATTCGGAACACCAAGATGGAAGAGGGCATTAAAGCGCTCATCCTCCGCGGCAAAGGCTCGAAAAAGAACTACCAATTCAACATCCCGGCCCATCTTAAACTCGATGTGAAAGCCGCATCTGAAATTGTGGGCGAAAAATGTGAGTTTGAAGACCCCGCTGTCATCTTGGAAAGATTCGGCCTCAAAGTAGGCGGCGTTCCTCCATTTGGGAATCTTCTAAACATCGATAACTATTTTGATGAAGCCATTAAATCTGAGGCCAGAGCCGCATTTAACTGCGGTTTTTCGACAGAATCGATCATCATGGCGTCTAAAGACCTATTTTCGATCGCCGATCCAAAATGGGGCCATTTCTCAAAGACCCCTTAAAATCAGTATTTTAAGAAAATCAAGTTATGCAACTCCCTCTCCAGAATACCCACAAAAACTAGGAATTCTGGATAAAAAGAAGCGATTACTATCCAGAATAACGACAAGAAATGGGTATTCTGGTAGGATAAAGATATGAAAACAAAAAATATCTTTACCTCGATAGAGACCCCCTATATAGATGCGCAAAGTCTTTTGGTATTATTTCAAACATACCAAAAACCTCGTGAAAAAATCCGACGCATGGTCAACAACGGTGAGCTCATTCGATTAAGAAATGGGTTTTACCTAATAGCCGAAAAGATCCAACACGGCACTGAAAAGATTATTCCCTATGAACAGGTGGCCAATCTTCTCTACGGCCCCTCTTATGTAAGTCTTGAATGGGCGTTATCATTTTATGGCATGATCCCGGAGAGAGTCTTCACAGTCACCTCAATGACTCTCGGCAGGCAAAAAGAATTCCATACCCCTGTCGGAGATTTTACCTACTTTCCATTAAGCGCCTCTTGCTACCCAATTGGTGTGGAACAAAAAAAATCGACAAGTTCGCTCGGCAATTTTTTAATGGCTAGCAGGGAAAAAGCATTAGCTGACTTAATCCATATTACTTGCAAAGGTTTAAGCCTAGAAGAGCTTAAAGTAGAATTGATTGAATCGAAGAGGTTGAATATGGAGATCGTACGAGAATTGGACAAAAATCTTCTTAGTGAAATTGCAAAAAATTACAGATCGAGATCGGTGAGAAATTTGATCCATTTGATAGGTGTATTATGAGTTCAGAAATAAAAAAGATGTGGAAAGGATTCCCCGATACAATGCCCCAAGCGGATAAAATCCGTGAAATTTTACAACAAACAGCCCTATTGGGACTCTCTCGGCACCGTTTTTTTGAGCATGCCATTTTTTATGGAGGGACGGCGCTCAGAATCTTATATGGCCTCGATCGATATAGTGAAGATCTTGATTTTTCTTTGCTCAAGCCAAGCGGGCAATTCGATTTTCATCCCTTTCTTGAAGGGATGCGACTTGAACTTGAGGCCATGGGTTTTAAGCTCAATTATACCAAAAGGGAAAAAAATCAAGAGTCAGGTATTTGGTCTGCCTTCTTAAAAGCGAATACATTAGAGCTCCTTCTTTCTATTGAAGAAGCTTCGATTACGCGAGGGATCCATCCGGAGCAAAAGATTCAAATCAAGTTGGAAATTGATATAGATCCTCCTATATTTGATATGCCCATTGAAACGAAATTGGTCAAAAATCCGGTTCCTTTCTACATCACAACCATGCGCATCATCGATTTGTTTGCCGGTAAAATGCATGCCGTTCTTTGCAGAGCTTGGCGCAATCGAGTAAAAGGGCGCGATTGGTACGATCTTATTTGGTACATTCAAAGTGGGATTCCGGTCAATCTAGCGTACTTGCGAGCCAAAATGATACAAACGGGCCATTTGGTTGAAGGGGCCTCATTCAGAGAAAAAGAACTTCATCAGAAATTGGAAGAGAGAATTGATCAGATCAATTGGGACTTAGCAAAAGCAGACGTATACCCCTTTATCCAAGACAAGCGGGCATTGGATCTTTGGTCAAAAAACTTCTTCCTCGATCTAATCAAGCACTTGCGTTGGGTGGATGTACCGAAGATACTTCAAGAATAGAATTGACTGTCAAAACCAACTTAATATCAGTGTTTTACGATAATCAATCGATGAATCGATTGATTATCGTAGTTTTTAATCGATTGATCGATCGATAGTCTCTTTCATCTCAGGAAGTTCACCGGCAATAATCGTTTCCTCTTCATCTTTCACAAAATGAATTTTGGAAATGAGATCGGTCGAAATCTCCTCGGTAAGTTTGTGAAGTATGCTCGCGTATTTATTGTACTCCGGCCACAAAACTAAATCCATAAACGGTTTAGAAACACGAACCATTGCTGTCGTATATTTTTGCCGCGCATAGCGATATGTATGAAGTCCATGTTTAGAGCAAATAGCGACAAAAAGCCTTTTCTCCCAGCGGCTATGCAATCTAACTGTGTACTCAAGCGGCTGCGCAATGATTTTTTCCTGGAGACGTTGCTTGGCAAACTCGGCAGACTGCCGCTCCCCATCACTCTTGGCTCCCGCAATCAGGGCCTCAATTTTACGAATTTTCTCCGCAATATCCATACAAAATCCGAGAGTTAATGAATGATCATAGCTTTGTAAATATCTGTAATCACCTTGGCTATCAGGTCATACGCAGCTTTTGACTCCGGAGTATTTGTTGTGAATTTTCCATCTACACAAATCCCATCTTTAAAACAGGCTCGAAGCTCGGGAGAATTGACCAATTTATCTGCGACTTCTCGGCCCGCTAATTCGCAGATCTCCGTAAGTCGAGACTTTATCTTTTCTTGCCATCGATTACCTGCTTGATCAAGCTCTTTGATTGTACTGTATACGGCAAATGCAAAAATCGCAAAAAGACCCACCTGAGCCACTCTTTTCGCTACAAAAACAGCTCGGGGATGATTCTGTACCCAATCGGCTCCGGCTTCGTGTGCATTGTTGGAGAAAGCTGCCACACTCGACCCAATTTCCTGAAGCCCTAAATCTATCGAATTCATAAGAATGTCCCTCTTAGTTAAATGACACCGGAAAAGTCTATACGATTTTTGCCATATTGAAAATGCAAATTAATATTTGAAATAATCCGAACAAAAAACAATACAGTTTATTTTAATATGTTTTAAAAAGTGAGTATTAATTATAATATATGTAAACAAAGGAACTACAATGATCAACTTAAATTATCTTTTACGTTCAGCGCCAATTCAAACTACTGTTAAGAGAGCGCTATTAGCCAAAACCAAAACATCTGCTCTTGTCAAAACAATTCTTTATGGACAAAATTGGGCTGCGCAACCTCCACGGATCCCTTTGTCTCAGCGATTTGAAGGGGCAAAGCAAGGCATCAATACAATTCTTTACGGACAAAACGGGGCTGCACAAAAGCAGGTTCCTGCATCCAAATCAGAATCAGCCTACGAAATGGCTGTGAGATTCTCTTACGATACGAACAGCTCTAGACTCGAAAAAATCCTCCCGCAGCTTACAGAAGAGCAGAGATTTGATTTCGCAAAAGAAGCAGTCAAAAAAACAAGTGGAATTACGGACTGCTGCAGTTTCGTAAGATACAAATTAGACAAATACAACCTTAGCGAAGAAAACCGTCGAACTCTTCTTCAAGAGCTCGACAGCAAAAGCCGAGGGAACGCCTCAATAGTAGCTAAACAACACTAACCTAGCTCAGGCTCCAGCCCTTTCCCCTTCGAAGGAATCGGGGGCAAGGGCGGCGGGGTAATCATTTGTAAATCATCAGCAGCTTTTACTCTGCCCCGCTTTACTCCTGCATCCCAAGTTCCGGCCATAATCTCTTTGACATCTATCGCATCTAAAGTTTCAAACTCCATCAACATGTCTGTCATGAGCCTTACTTGCGCTTCATGTGTCTTTAAAATGTCAATTGCGCCTTTGTGTGCTTCATCGATCAACAATTTAACTTCTGCATCGATCTTCTTCGCTGTTTCGTCTGAGTAGGCTTTTTCACGGTAACTGGACATGCCTAAGTATTGACCGGATTCACTTTTCTCATCATATGTGACAAGCCCTAAATTATCGCTCATCCCCCATTCGCACACCATACTGCGAGCAATCTTCGTCGCCTGCAAGATATCGTGTTGGGCCCCGGACGACATATCGCCCACAAAAAGCTCTTCCGCAGCTCTTCCTCCCATCAAGACAATCAGCTGGTCTAACACCTCTTTCTTCCAGTAGCTTAAGCGATTTTTCTTCGGCATAAAGTGGGTTGCGCCCAAAGAAAATCCGCGAGGAATAATCGTCACTTTGTCTACAGGATCACTATTTTTCACAAGCAGGGCGGTGATCGCATGGCCTGTTTCATGGAAAGCTGTTGTTTTCTTTTCCCCTTCATCCATTTCAAGGCTGCGTCTTTCTTTACCAAAGCGAACTTTATCACACGACTCTTTCACTTCACTCTGCGTAACAGCTGACCTTCCTTTACGCGCAGCAAGTAGTGCCGCTTCATTGAGGACGTTTTCCAAATCAGCCCCTGACGCGCCGGGAGTATTTCGAGCGATATCTTGTAGATTTACAGAAGGGTCAATTTTGATTTTTCGGGCGTGTACTTTTAGAATTTCAAAACGTCCCTTCACATCCGGGAGCTCCAAAACCACTCTACGATCAAATCTGCCCGGACGAAGGAGCGCTTTATCAAGAACATCAGGACGGTTTGTCGCCGCCATCAAGATAACCCCTTCTTTCGTATCAAACCCATCCATCTCGACCAAGAGCTGATTTAACGTCTGCTCTCTTTCATCATGGCCGCCGCCAATGCCTGCGCCTCTATGGCGCCCTACCGCATCGATCTCATCCATAAAGATGATGCAAGGGGCGTTTTTCTTGGCCTGGTCAAACATGTCCCGGATACGGCTTGCGCCCACACCCACAAACATCTCAACGAAATCTGATCCTGAAATAGAAAAGAAGGGACGGTCCGCTTCACCGGCAACCGCTTTGGCAATCAACGTCTTTCCGGTTCCCGGAGAACCCACAAGCAACACCCCTTTAGGAATGCGCGCGCCCAAAGCCGTAAATTTCTGAGGGTCTTTCAAAAACTCAACAATCTCTTTTAACTCTTCTTTTGCTTCATCCGCGCCGGCCACATCTCTGAACGTAATTTTATTTGTCTCTTTTGTCATCAGCCTTGCAGGAGACTTCCCAAAATTCATTGCAGAAGAACCCACACCCCCCTTCATCTGTCTAGAAAAGACGAACCATAAAAAGAGGATCACCATCACGACAGGGAGCAGGGTCAAAAAATAGCTCAAATAATTAGGAGCCGGTTCTTGGCTTTTAAAGGTTTTTTCTAAAACTGTATTTCTCGGCTGATCCGGCGCCCGATAGGCAAGCCCTTTATTCGCCTCAAAATTATCCCACTCTTGTTTTGCCTGAGCAAACCAATAGGTAAATGCGTCAGAATCTTGTTTTTCCAAGCTCTTCGTAGAGAGTTCTTGGTTGTTGAAATACCAAATGACAGAAGCAACTTTTTGACGCGCCTTATCTAAAAGGACAACATTGGTTTCCAATTCTTGAGAAATTTTGGAAAATTGCTGCAATTCATCAACATAACTTCTCACGCTACGCAAGCTGCCCAAACGGACGCCATCGCGCTCAATACCTAAATCCCGAATGATGACCGCCACTTGATCGAGAGCTGATCGGTACACTGCAATCTGTTTCTCTAGGGATCCGTTCGCAGCCGAAACAACTTGCTGATCTAACGCTTTTAATTCCTGCTTCAAACTCTCTGTTCCAATCCCTAAAACAGGAGAGCGCATCTGCGCAATCAAATCCCGCAGTTCTTTATAGGCAACATCTACCGAATCAATCGTCGGCATCTGCTGGGCGTTCTGGAGCGTTTTCTGAACCGACGGGAGAGTCACCATTTCAATAGAAGGAACTTGCTTAATCACGATCGATCCATTGCGGTCGGTCGTATCGTATTGCGTCCCTACAACAACAAAGCCAGAGCGAGAAATCGCCTGACCGCTAAGCCCTAAATAAAGCTCGGAAGCGTCCTTAACGCTCTTGGCAAGAGAGTCTAATTGAGAAGAAAGACGGGTAGACTCTTCATTTAACTCATGGTTTTGATTCAAAAGCTCAAGGTATCGATACCGAACCTTGCTTTCATCAGACAGACTATCGCGAAATTTTCCGCCAAAAGTGACTAAATTCTCATTTTGAGCGATCTTGTGATTTGCTTCAGGAATTGTCAAATTCAAATTCGTAAGATGCTCAACTTGATGGCTAAAGGAAACGCGCCCTTCCCGATCCGCTGTCAACGACTGAACCCCGAAAATCAAAATAACAGCAGCGAGCACTAAAAGAAAAAAACCACCGGGGAATCCCTTTTTCTGTTCTGTTTTCATCGTCCTCAACCACCTTGTTTTATCGCTTTTAAACTGATTTTTCGCGCCATTGATTAAAGCATCTTTCCTCCTTAATAGCAAGAGCCATGGGAAGAAGAGATACCCCTAGAAAATTTCTAATAACAAAAAGGGATTAAATTGTCTGTTCTTCTTAATTTTTTATTTGTAAATACATGACAGGCAAGTATTTAAATTAGTAAAAGTCCTATTTTCGTCGGAAAGGAGAAAAATAACCCATCCCCGGCCACTCACAATCCATCTCGATTGAAAAAACAGCTTTCTCCTCTCTCCCAAGTCATCGATCCAATCTAAAATCGGCTCCAAAACAGTTCTTGTGAGGACAAGGTCGCGCTCGCGCGCAACCTTTTGGAGTAAGTGCCTTCGCTCTAAGCGCTCAAACCCCTCACAACAAATAGCAAAACCCCAACTGCCCTCTACAACCTTAAAACCTGCTGTTTTTCGATCCAAATAGCGATTTAGCTCGTAGGATCTTTCCGAAAGCAGACAAAGATTGTCCCTCACACTTTTCCCAAAACTATCACACAAAAAGGGAATCGTTTCCCCCCTGAGTCGGGCTCTTAAATACGTTGGATCAGAGTTGGTCGAGTCAAAAAATGGTTTTAGTTGCCGCTCCTCTAAAAATGAGAGGAGTTCTTGTTTTTTCATTTTTAAAAGCGGGCGCCAAACGGGCATTGAGCCTATACCGCAACAACTTGAAGAATCGGTTTTGGCTTTCGTCGGCTTCACCTCAAAATTCTGATTCTCGCTCGCGCCTTGCCTACCGGCAATGGTCGCTTGCTCCGAATCAAAATTTTGAGGAGCCTCCTTGCCAAAATCCCGGTTCTTCAAGTTATTTCGGTATAAAACGGAAGAGCCTTCCATTCCGCCTAAGTGAGAAAGGGGGGCTCCTTCAAAGAGTCTTTTCAATGCAGTCTCTGCCAAGTCATCTGCATGATGGCCCAAAACAAGCGCTTGGAAAGGAACTTTTTCAAAGAGAGAAAGAAAGAAATGGAGCCTTGCCTCTCGAGCCATCTCCTCTTTATTCTTCTTAAAAGAAATATTTAATCGCGTTGTATAAAAGGGAAGCTTGAGATCGAAGATCTCTTCACGGATTTGCTCTGCCTCTGCCCTACTTTCCTCTCTCCATCCATGATCTATATGGGCTACATGTAAATGAGGGCCCACGGATTCAAAAAGCGCGTATAAAAGAGCTTTTGAGTCGGGTCCCCCGGAATATCCAAGGAGCAGAGGACTCTTCCCGTCCCAATAGTTTTTTAGAAACTCTTTTACTCTTTTCATGTGGTGAATTATAACTGTAGTACGCAATCTGGGTCAAACAAACTATGCCTATTGTATGGCGCTATCTACTCCTCGGCTATCTTCGGGTTTTTTCCCTGTCGGTCTGCAGCTTTATCGCCGTTTTGCTCGTCTCCCGTTTTAAAGAGATCGCGCGGTTTGCAGCGCTCAGCGCAAACCTCCCTAAAACGGTTCTGTTTGTCGCCACCCAAATCCCCCTCATTATTCCGATCACCATCCCCTTATCTGCGCTCTTAGCCTCTCTTCTCCTTTTCCAAAGACTCTCTAAATCGTATGAGCTTACCGCTTTTCGAGCCTCAGGAATAAGCCTACAGAATCTTTTTTCACCCCTCCTTGCGATGTCGCTACTCCTCTCCACTCTTAATTTTGTCGTCTCTGCCAATATCACCCCCTATTGCAGAAGGTGTGCAAAAGAGCTCCTCTACTATGAAACATCGGTCAATCCGCTCTTGCTTTTGCAAAGGCAAAATCTAGCCAAAATGAAAGAAAGCTTCATCCAAATGAAAACAGAGCAAGACGGGCAAGTCGCAAGAGATTTCATTTTAGTTTCCCACAATCAAAGCTCCAACCGTTTATCTCTCATCGCATCGAGGAAACTAACAATGAAAAACGAACAGCTCGAAGGAAAGGATGTCGCCATTATTTCCCATTTAAAAGGGGAAAACGACTCTGCGTTTGATCCTTTAATCATTGAAAATGAAGCGTGGATGTCAACGGACGCCTCTGCCTTGTCCTCTTCATTAAAAAAACACCGCCCTAAGATCGACCCTTCCGCGCTTGAATTTCCTATGTTGCGCATTCAAAGCAACGAGGGGGGGAAAATCGGCAAAAAAGCGTTTGTTGAAATGCTTCGGAGAATGAGCCTTTCTCTTTCTGTCTTTAGTTTTACTCTCCTCGGGTGTTCTTTTGGCATTGAACAAGGGAGAAATCCGTCAAAAAAAAACCTCTTCAAAGCCCTTGGATTTACGCTCATTTTGATGCTCAGCTACCTTCTGGGGAAAGAATTTAAGGGCAATCCCCTTCTCGCCTCTGCAATCCTTTTTTCTCCTCATCCGATCATCTGGATGGGAAGCTTTCTAAAAATTAGGCAAGTGGCCAAAGGAATCTCATGAAACTTTGGGAGCGGTATCTTTTCGGCCTTGTCGCCAAAACATTTCTTTTCCTCCTCGCTTGCATTTTTCTCATCTATACGATCATTGATCTCTCGATTCACGGTGTTCGCTTTTTTTCTCACGGGGAGATTTTTTGGGTAGATCTGCTCTTCTACTATGTCCACAACTTTGCAAACCACATAGAATTTTTCTTTCCACTCACCCTTTTGCTCTCTTCTCTCAAAGTGCTTCTCGATCTCAATGCCCATCATGAGCTTGTCGCGCTCCAAATGGCAGGCCTATCGCAAAAAAAACTGCTCCTCCCCTTTTTTGCTTTTGCCGGGATTTTGACTTTAATCTCGCTTGCCAATTACGAATGGTTTTCTCCTAACTCCCAAGAAATGGCAGACACATTCCGCTCCCAACACAAAAAACGGCACAAAGAACATGCCTCCCGCGTATTTAGCGTGAGCCTTGAAGATGCGACCGAACTTGTCTATCAAGGGATCCAAGACGGCGAGTTGTTTGACGTTTTTTGGATTAAAAGCAGTAAAGATATTTGGCATATGAAATATCTCAATATCGACGATATTCCAAAGGGGCGCTATATCGATCATTTCCAACGAAATTCCAGTAAAAAACTAGAAAAAACCGAAAGCTTTGATCAACTTGCATTCCCCCACCTTATTTTAAACCCCGAATCTTCTATAGAAACCTTCATCCCCTTTGAAAACAGATCCCTTTCCACCCTTTTTAAACAAGCAGGCAGGAGTTCCTCAGAAAGGGCAAGCGTCTTATGTTATCTCCATTATAAACTGGCCACGCCGCTCCTCTCTTTTCTGCTTTTGATCGCAGTGGGGCCGATTGCGATTCGCTATCAACGAGCCAAACCGGTATTTTTAATTGTTGCTCTTTCTCTTTTTGGTTTGATTGGATTCATGACGATTTTAGATGGGATGTTCATCCTTGGAGAAAACCAAGTCCTCCCAAGTTACCTCACCATCTGGGGCCCATTTCTCTTAGGTTTATCTCTTAGCGTGACCACTCCCTCGCCTAAAGGCGAAGGCTTCTAGGGATTTCTCCCAAGCCATCTAGTCCGAGGGCTAAAATATTTTGCGCTGCGTTGAGATCCCTACTCACTGTGTAACCGCATTGAGAACAAGCGTGATGTCTTTCTGCGAGACTTTTTTCTTCTCGGGATTGACATCGGTTACATGTTTGTGTTGTGTAAGCAGGGTTCACCAATCCCAACTTCCTACCAGCTTCTGCCGCTTTGTAGGTAAGGAATTGACGAAACTGATTCCAACTCGCGTCTGTAATGTTTTTTGCTAGATAAGATCCTTCCACCATTTTCTTGATGTTCAGATCCTCTACGCAAATATATTGATACTGATCAATGATTTTTCTAGATTCTTTGTGGCAAAAATCCTTTCTTTGGTTTCGGATCTTCTCATGGATTTTTGCAACGGCTTTACCTTTTTTTCGACGTTCTTTAGAGCCTTTTTTTTCTTTGGCAAATTTTCTTTGCATGACTGCTAAAGCCTTTTGTCCTTTTAGGAAAAATTTAGGATTGGCAATTTCTTGTCCATTAGAAAGCGTAGCAAAATGAGTAAGCCCGACATCAATGCCGATGGCTTCCTGATTTGAAGGAAGGGGCGTTGTCTTTACTTCACAGGAAAGAGAAAGATCCCACTCCCCTGAGGGAGTTTTTCTTAAGGTACACGTCTTGATTTCTCCTACGCACTCGCGATGCATCTTGATCCGAATATTGCCAATTTTTGAAAGCCTGATTACTTTACCCACTAAGGCAAATCCGCTTTGCGGATAACAAAAGCTGTCATATCTAT
This sequence comes from uncultured bacterium, assembly GCA_964594545.1. Taxonomy (GTDB): domain Bacteria; phylum Chlamydiota; class Chlamydiia; order Chlamydiales; family SM23-39; genus DAIDHZ01. Next base: position 35,546 of record CAZQNB010000004.1, read on the forward strand.
GGAGCCCTCGAAACCGAGGGAATCCCGGTTTTTCACCGGTTTTGCATCTACGGAAAAATCCCTGAAATGACTTATCTAAACGATCGACAACATTTTGTAAGACTTGTGAATGAACTTGGGCGAGTGTAGGTCTTTCCTCTTTCAAAAGAGGAAGAAACATGAGTTGTTGATATTTGGAAAGAGAAACGTCTAAATCGTCATGCGACAATCTGCGCTGCGCAAGCAGTTCATTGTAAAGCCATCTACATTCGGTCAAACAGGCTTCCAATATCTTTCGTTGACTCTTTGTTGGACAAAGCCTGAATTGAAAAGATTTCCGAACTAACATAGGGATATGGTATGATTTGGTCTATGAATTTGTCAAATGATTTAAGAAGAGGTAGAACATGTGTGTTTCTTATGCACGTGCACTTGGTCTTTGTCACTAAATACCGACGAAAAGTATTCACCAAACAAGTCCTCGATGATCTGAGAGGGATTTTCTTAAATGTTTGTAGTGATTTTGAATCTTGTTTGGTTGAATTCGAGGGAGAAGGTGACCACGTACATCTTTTGGTTGAATATCCTCCAAAGGTGTCTGTCTCGAAATTAGTCAACAGCTTAAAAGGAGTATCCTCGAGACTCATCCGAAAAAAAGACTATCCGAGCATTAGAAATGCGCTATGGGGAGACAATCTCTGGTCCCCTAGTTACTTTGCCGGGGCTTGCGGAGGCGCTCCTCTTGCTGTAATTCGTCAATACATTGAACAGCAAGCAACCCCTCAAGCTTAGAGGCGCGATTCATCTCGGCCCTAAAGGACCGAGTTTTCTCGCGTCCAGGGATAAAATCATGGCGAAGAAAAACTCTCTAAGATAGATTTCAAAATATGACGAATGCATCATTTAAAGAGCTCAAAGAGCTCTCGACAAAAATCCACACCTACCACTCTGTTTTGGCCCTTCTCCATTGGGATCAAGAGACGCATATGCCTGAAGGAAGCATTACGCCCCGCAGCGAACAAATAGCGCTCCTCTCCACACTGATCCACGAAGAAAAAACAAGCAAACAATATAAACACCTTCTAGAAAAACTCGTCTCTCTCTCCACAGGAAAACCCAAGGTTAAAGGGCTGTCTAAAGTAGAGCAAGCCATCATTCGAGAATGGAGAAAAGAGTTTATTCGATCGACGAAACTTCCCACCTCGTTTATTCAAACATTTTCTCAAGTCACTTCAGAAGCAAGTCAAATATGGGCAACTGCCAAAAAAAACAATCAGTTCAAACTCTTCGCCCCCTTTCTGCAAAAAATCATCGGCCTATGCAGACAAAAAGCAGAAATTCTCGGATTTGCTGAGCACCCATACGACGCTCTTCTCGAAGGCTATGAACCGTGCATGACGACAAATAAAGTAGGAACAATTTTTTCCGGGCTAAAAAAAGAACTCATCGCTCTTCTTAAAAAAATAGATAAATCCAAACAAATCGATGATCGCTTTCTGCATGCAAAGATCAATGATGAAATCCAAGGCAACATAAGCCGGGCGCTTCTCCTTAAACTCCCGATGGAAAAAGAGTACACGCGACTTGACATTTCATCGCACCCATTTTCGACAGCTCTTCATCCCCACGACAGCAGAATCACGACAAGAATTTTGCCTAAAGCCTTCATGAGCAATATTTTTTCCATCCTCCATGAAGCCGGCCATTCCATGTATGAAATGGGGCTCCCTTTAAAACATTGGGGAACGCCGATTTGCGAGGCGGCATCACTCACCGTTCATGAAAGTCAATCTAGATTTTGGGAGACTCTCATAGGACGAAGCCTCCCCTTTTGGGAAGGATTTTATCCGACCCTTAAAAAACAGCTCCCCACCCATTTAAAAACGATTCCGCTAGAGCGTTTTTATCGAGGGATTAACAAAGTAGCGCCCTCTTTTGTCCGCGTAGAGGCAGATGAGGTAACCTATTGTTTACATGTGATTTTGAGATTTGAAATTGAAAAAGAGTTAATTTCAGGAACGCTTCAAGTGGCAGATCTCCCCGCAAGGTGGAACGCAGGGATGAAAGAGCTTTTTGGAATCACCCCTCCCAATGATACCCTCGGCTGCCTGCAAGATATCCACTGGTCTCTTGGCGATTTTGGCTATTTCCCCACCTACGCGCTCGGCAACCTCCTCGCCGCGCAATTTTTCAAAGCGTTTGAAAAAGATCATCCCGACTGGGAAGAGAATCTAGCTTCAGGAAATCTAGCCTTTGTCAGAGAGTGGCTCAAAACAAACGTCCATCAGTGGGGCAAAATGTACGACGCCGAGCAGCTTGCTAAAAAAGTGACCGGCAAACCCTTTAGCGAAGATGCCTACTGCGCGTATCTCAAAAACAAATATCAAGATATTTATTAAACACCACTTGAACTCAATACCTTAAACCTGTATACTCGCAACCCTTTTATCCCTATAAAGGTGCCCCCCATGACAATTGCAAGACACGACTTTCGAACAGTTCCCCTTAGCGGAGAAGCCTATGAATTCATAACTGAATTTTTCGATACTGAGAACCGCTCTCATTCCGAAATAACTGTTGTATTTAATCGATCAAGAGACTTCCGTGAAGGAACAATTGTAGATATCTATTCTCAGAACGGAAAATGCGACGAAACGGATCCTCTCGAACTTTTAGGCAACGGCCCCTCACATCTTTTTAGCCAACATGATATAAGAGGTCTCAATCGCGTGGCTTCGTTATTAACTACACTTGATCCTAATGACCGGACTGTTTTGGTTCTTGATCTAAAAGACAGCAATGGTTCCTATATTAATCCAGCTCAAATCGTTAATGCAGAAAAGGTTGTGTGTGAGTATATAGGCAATCCAGATCCTGCGAGAGATCTAGGCAAAAGAGCAAAACGGGCTCACGAAATTTTTCACAGTACTGTACGTGTCGATCATGTCCTTAAAGAAGGGTCCTTGAAAAATACACTCTTACAATTTCTGTCCGAGGATCAAGCACAATATTTTCTTTGTAGAGGGGCCGAAGGTCACTCTGCATTTTGCGAGCTTACAGAACCATTTATTAATGCTTTAAAACTAGGTCACAGCATTCCCCGGGTTCAAGACTCTACTTCATTTTTCTCCCCTATGAAGAGGGAAAAACCCTTTCACCCGGGAACAGTGAGTATTGTCCACTATCCAGAACAGTATAATGATCTTTATTCTCCTCACTCGCCAATCCCTCGGGCCCTCAGAAACTCTTTCCCCAACTTTAACATGGCAGTAAATGAACTCACAAGAACTACCTCTATGACAATCGATGAGAATAACACATGAAAGAATGCCTAGCAGAAGCGTGCAACAACACCTTTGTCCTTATTGACTGCTTGGATCAAACGCGTCTGGAAGACAAAGATTTACGATATGCTCATGAGCGTTTAAAGGCAGAAGAAAGAGATGACGCCCTGATTCTTGTCGATGGACGCGTCGAGGGAAACAGCTTTTCAGCCCAAATGGTTGTGCTCGGTCTTGACGGCGCTCTTGGAGAATACTGCGGTAACGGCGCAAGAGCTTGCGCCGCATATCTTTTTGCCCATTACGGATCGTATGGCAAATTATTCTTAAGAACAGGAAATTTTTACCATCGGTTATCTCAATTAGGGAAAGATCAATTTTCTGTCACCTTGCCCCCTGTCCGCTTTGCTTTAAACCCTAAATTTATCGCGCCACATACTGAACTTCACTCTTTCGAATATGTCGAAGCAATCGAACCCCATCTTGTCACCCAGAAAGATATGAGCGATGAAGAACTTCTCTCCATGGGGAGAAAGTTAAATGGTCAAAAAGATCTCTTCCCCCTCGGCATCAATGTCAACGCGTGGCATTATTTGGCACCAAACGCCATCACCGTAAAAACCTATGAAAGAGGCGTCCAAAGACTCACAAAATCTTGCGGAACCGGCTCGATTTCCTGCGTCGCCTCATTATTGAAAGCACAAAACAAGTTAGGCGCTATCGATGTCATCACGCCTGGAGGGCCTTTAAAAATCATTGTCCGCGAAGATGAAATCGAGCTATGCGGAGAGGGGAAAATCTGAATCCCCCCTCTCGTCTCTCGATTTTTAAGAATTCTTTTCAGGCATAAACCCCAAACCTTTGGCTTGAGAAGTTTCTTCCTTAGATTTATTTGGATAAAGATCGAAATCTATCTGACTATAACACGCATGTGGGGCCTGAGATTGCATGGCCCATTCTCTATCTCCATAAGAAAAGTGCCACCATTCTCCGTAAAAAGGGGCAAATCCTGCTTGCTGGAAAAGATCGAGAAGCAGCATTCGATTGGCAAGCTGCGCCTTAGAAATTTCCTCTGAAAAGGTCACGATTTTATTCGGCTGATCGAAATCAAAAATTTTACCTCCCATATCGAGTTCTTCACCATCCAATACAATCGAAGCATCAACGGCTCCGCCTGTTGGATGTCCCGCCACAGAAGGATGTGCGATAAATAGATTCACCCTCTCTTCAAACAGAGCTGGAGACTCTCCTTCCTTCTTGATTTTATTACCAATCTCCTCAAAATAGAATTTCTGCACCTGCGGGTGTCGATACCCATAATAGATCAACAACTTCATCTTCGAATTAAACGCCGTTAATTCTTTTTGCATCGACAAGAGTTTATCCCGAACCAAGGAGCGCACAAAAATTTGTTTACCTGTATAAGGAAACATATCTTCCATTTTAGAATAGCATACAATCGAAGGCTCTAGTTCATTAAGAGAAACCATAGGGTCCCCATTATCTCGAACTTCAATCTTTCTAAGTTCTGCTAATGTTGGAATATAGACTTCCTTTTTCCTCTGATTAATAGAAGAACTATTAAATCTTAAAGCCATGAATCCTCCATTGAAAATGATATTTTGGCATAATCCTCGTCCGACACAATGCATGATCAATCTATTTTTTTAATTCAGGTTTTGACAAATTCAACTCGTACACTCTTCGAGGTCCGTTAAATTTTTCTACTTGCTCAAGAAATTGCATTCCTAATTTTTCCAAAATTTTCCAAGATCCCTTGTTCTCAGGATGAGCAGTAGCTACAAGTCTCTTTACTCTAGGATTTCCCTGCGAATGCAGATCACGCGCATAGCTTGTAAGCCCCTGTGCGATCTCGGTCCCATATCCCTTTCCTTGATGCTCTGATTTCAAAATAAATCCAATTTCCACATCTTCGCCAGGACGTTCTTGATCGATGGTGAAAAAATCGGCATGGCCAATAACCTCATCATTATCAGTTCGGGAAACTACATAGATCCCAAAAGGAGGAAAATCGCGAAACTGCTGCGTAGCAAACTCGTCAATATACTTAGCTGTTTCTTCTGCTGTCTTTGGTCCACTTTCAAAATACCGATTCTCTTCCGCCCTTCCATAAAGATTCACGCTATCAGCTAAATCGTTGTTCCCATCAAGAGGACGCATATAAAGTCGTTTCGTCTCTAAAACATTACCTGTTAGAGGTTGTATTACAGCACTCATTTTCACTCTCCAATTCTAAAAATTTTTACAATATACAAAGCCCGCGCCCAAATCGCTAACATAAGAGCAACAATACACCCAAACACAAGGGGTAAGCTCAGAAGAGATTTTGGCACAAACACACCTACGAGGTAGGTTCCCAAAATAGCCACGAGCCCAGTCACAAAAAGCATAATGGCTGAAGCGTTCGATTTGTCTTTAGCCTCTGACAGTCCTCGAGAGGAGACGTTAGCATACAAAATGGCATCTCCTAGTTGGATTATGGCTTGAGGAAGAAAAAGAGCCCAGCCACTGATCCAAGAACACTTAAGAAAACCGGTCATAAAGCAAGTGCCTATCAAAATCACCAAAATCCCTACAAAAATCGCTCGAGCAGAATCCACCCGATTTGCGAGATACGTTGTGAGAAGGGAACCAAAAACAACGCCGAAAGCAGGAACCATCGTGAGCATCCCATATTCTTGAGACGAAATACCCATCAGATTGCTTGCGATAAAAGGGGCCTGCTGCGCAAAAATACACACAATAGCCGTGGACAATCCCAGTAAACAGCCCCACAAAACTAAAGATCGATTTCGGAATTGATCAGCGTAGGCAGAGATGATCCGTTTGACTTGTAAAGCTGCCGGGTCTTTTTTTCCGACCGTTTCCGGGAGAAAAAACAACGAAAGAATTAAAAGAATCGTAAAAATAAGAAAAAACCAAAACCCCCCTCTCCATCCCCAAAAAGGGGTCAGAAGACCCGCAACGGCAGTCCCAAAAGCCGGCACAAAAGCAAAAGAAATAGCCCCATAAGAAAACACTTTTGTCGCCTCGGCGCCGGAAAGAAGATCTCCAATCATTGTTTGTCCGATTTTTAAAGCAGCAGCGCATCCAAAAGCCTGGACAAATCTTCCTAAACACACAAAGAGATAACTTCCCGAGAAGATCGTTAATAACGTGCCGATCACAGAAATACATAGACCCAGCAACAAAGCCGGTTTACGCCCAAATCGATTGGCCAGAGGACCGTAAGGAAGCCTCCCTAAGGCCGTTCCAAAGAGAAAAAGAGTCATCATCCACTGCGCTTCAGAGTCTTTCAACTGAAATTCGGCCATCAAGCCGGGAAAAGCCGGCGTAAAAATGACAGCAGCCAACGTCAAAAAAGGGAAAAGGGCCATCAAAATCAATATTCGAGGAAATCGAACTAAGCCCCCGGAGATAAGCGACAGAGGAACAATCATACTAGCCTGCGTTTTGAATAAATGAGTCTTTTTTCGAAAGAAGATTGTAACAGCGCACATCAATCCCCTCAATAAAAATCACAATTTGACATAAATGATTATTTGATTAAAATTCTCTCCCTTCTTCGTTATTAAAGGAGAAATTATGAGCGATCATTACTTAAAATTTGAAAACGGAAAACTGATTTCCGCAATTGACGATACGCCGCCATCTGAAGCTGCCCTGTTTATTCATACGCAGTATCGGAATATGATTCTTTCCCCTTCTTTCGCGTGCCCGGGCGCAAAAACAACGTTTCTTCAAGGAACCTACCGTTTTGGCGTTTTCGATGTCATGGGAACAAAAGAAACGGCCCATGCGCTCGGAGATAGTTTGCGCAGATTCATTGCAGATCGAGCAACTTGGAATACCATGTTTACAGGGTTTGTCTCTTGTTATAAAGAACCGATCCCCATGAGCCAGGAACAATTTGCCCGCGGGTTGTGGCAGATGCTGCAAGAACTGCATGTCAATGATCTCTCAGAATGGGATCCGCTTACTTCCGCAGATCCGGAATCTCCCGACTTTGCGTTTAGCTTTGGCGGCATGTCATTTTTTATTGCCGGCATGCACTCAGGAAGCCCCCGTTTCACAAGGCGTTTTGCTTGGCCCACACTCAACTTCAACGCGCACGAACAATTTAGACATCTGAGAAGTGAAGGCATTTTTGAGAAATTCAGAGATAAAGTGAGAGAGAGGGATACCAAACTCCAAGGATATGTCAATCCGGTATCAACAGAATTTGGAAACATCTCAGAAGCCATTCAATATACAGGGCAAATACAAAACCCCGAGTGGAAGTGCCCTTTTCATAAAAAACAATAACAGGAGTGCAACAATGCGATTCACAATTTCAAATGAAGCCCGAAATCTTATCCCCAACCCGGTCGTCTGTTTGTTTGATCATACACAGATCAAACCTCCAGGGGACTGTCCAGAATACAACCCTCTCATTGCTTCCGCCATGTCTGATCTTGCGGGCATTCGAGAGCGACACTTAAAGACACCTGAAGTACAAGGATTCCGCAAACTCTATCCTGCCGAGCCCGCCGGAGAAAGACTTTTGAGAGTCGTTGAAGAAAGAAAAGAGTTTCGCAGATACAACAATCTTGTTGATGCAATCAATATCGCTTCACTTACAACCATCACCCCTCTTGGCTCACATGATGCAAGAGACGTAAACGAAAATACGGAATTACACTTGAAACTTGCGGACGGTACAGAACAACTCGTCCCCTCGTTTCAAAAGAAAAAAAAGACTATACCCAAGGACGAAGTCACATATGGTTTGAAAACAGAAACCTCGTTTACCCCCCTTGCTTGGCTCGGCACACAAGATGTCGATAATAGAGACTTCCAAATCAAAGAAGATACAACCCGTTTCCTTGTGACCGTTATCGGGCACAGAGAAACGTCTCAAGAACACAATGTCGGGATAGCTCACCGGATCAACGAATTGATCCAAATGAGCTGTCCTCTTGCGCAGATGACATTGCTTATGCCAGAATCGGCTCCATAGCCTGCAAGATCTGCAAAACATATTGGAGCGACTGACCCTCCTGATCTAAGGGAGGGTTAAACTCCACAAATTCAAAAGCAATGGGAGGATTCTCGTTAAACAAGGCGCAATTTTCCAAAAACTCTTCCGGGTCCGGGCCCCCTTTCTCAGGAGTTCCCGTCGCAGACATCTTTGATGGATCAAAAAAGTCGATATCCATTGAAATTCCGTAACGGATATTTCTTGTAGAGAAATTACTCAAAATCTCCTCTAAAATCGCCTTCAACCCTCTTTCCTTCACCTCTTCGGCGTAATAGACGCGGACACCCAATCTTTCTAAAAGCTGCCTCTCCGGAGTCTCGTAACTTCGAATCCCGATTAAAAAGAGATTTTCCGGCTTTACTTTAGGACGATTTGAAAGAATGTGAGTGAGTTTAGAAGAGCCTTCTCCAAGCAACGCAGCAAGAGGCATCCCGTGAGGATTGCCCGATTCGCTCGTATCCACTGTATGAGAATCCATGTGCGCATCAAACCAAAGCAAACCCATCTCTTCGCCAAGCAGGTGTCTTGCCTCAGAAACACCGGACCAAGTGCCCACCGCGCAAGAATGATCCCCCCCAATAGAAATCAAGGACGAATTTTCATTTGCCATCTTAAAACTCGCTTGAGCGAATTCTTGATTTAACTTGGAAATCTGCTCTAACTTATCTGTAGAGGACAAGTCACAAGAAATCATTGCTTCCCATCTTCGATCCGATAATTTCGATTGAATGAGAAGAGGCCCCCCGCCGCTTCCTGCGTGACTTCCGCCAAGACCTGAGGCCAAACCAATATATGGAATTACTTTTAATTTCGTTTTTTTAATTACAGTTGTCATAACAATCTCAAATTTTTATTTCTAAAGATATCTTTTTCGCAATCCTTGCCTTTACAAGCTCCAAATAAACGATACTGAAAAGGATAATGGCTCCTCCGCACAAAATGAATGCATTGGGAAGTGATCTCGTAATGATCGCATCAAAAAATGCAGCAAAAGCAGGTTCCAAGCTAAAAATCAACGCCGCACTCTGGACCGAAACATATTTTTGATGTTTCGACTGCAACGCAATGGCTAGCACGGTACAAATAAAACTGCAGGCAAAAAGAATCCCGGCTCCATGAAGACTCATAAAAGGAGCAAAATGAAAATCCCCAAATAGCATGCAGGGAATCCACGAAAAAAGCGCTGTCATCACAATCTGTGAGTACGCAAGCATGTAAGGATCAGCAAATTGTTTTGAGAGCTTTCCGATATAAACAATGGATACGGCAATACAAATAGCGCCCGCAAAAATCCACCCGTCTCCTCGCGTCATCGCTCCAAGATCGCATCCCATGAGAACGTAAACGCCAAAACAACAAATCAACGCGCTGAAAAAATCATGCTTCCCCGGCCGTCCCATCTTAAATAAAGGCGCCATCAAAGGAATCATCAACACATATAAGCTCGTTAAAAAAGCCGCCCTTGATGAGCCCACTGTTTGCAGTCCAATTGTCTGGGTCAAAAATGCCCCGCAATGGACGATCCCAAGAAAAATACCCCCAAGAAAAATCTCTTTGGTAAGCCCCCTGATAAAGTAGGGTAAAATAGGGAGCGCAGCCAAAGTAAATCGAAGAGAGACAAAAAGAAAAGGGTCCTGCGTTTTCATCGATTCTGTGATCAAAGGAAACGTCAGACCCCAAATCGCGGCAACCAGTGTAAGATAAAATAGGGAGATCTTTTGCTGCATAACGGGAGGATTCTGCCCTATTTTTGGATAAAATAACAAGGATTTTCCAAAAGGAACCGACCAACAGTAACTCTTGCAGTTATGTAAACAATTAAATTGATATTGACTAGTTAATTTATATATTGTTAATATATAACTTTTACAATTAACAATATTGAGATTTTATCATGATACAGCAACACAACCCCTATCCAACTCCACCCCGCTCCCCTTCCCCTTGTTGTGTTTGCGAACATCATTCCGAGATCCCCTCTACTCTCGAGTCTCTAGATCAAATGATCTCTGGAATATGGGAAAGATTACGTTTTATTGACCGTTCTCAACACGCATTCCATCTAAGGTTAGAGGGGGTTGCAGTAACGAGTGAAGAGCAAAACAAAACATTCGAGGACCAATTCGAGGAAATAAATCGTCGAATAGAACAGATTCCGAAGCCGTCTGCCCCTGACCATACAGAAGAGTTAGAAGGATTGCGCAAGGAACTTGCAGAATCGAAGAAAATAATCCAAGATCTGAAAATCAATAACGAACAGCAAGATAAACGCATCTTATCACTAGAAGCAACCAATAAAGCTTTGGTCAATCAAATTTCTCAATTGTTCCACCGAATGACCCTTCTCGAAGAAAAAACAGGAAGAAACAACAATCATTGGGAAGCTGTACACGCAAAGAGAGGATCAGAACACGCAGACCTCGTAAATGCCCTTGCGCGATTAACCTCTCAAACAGAACAAAACCGTGTGGATCAAAATACTCAAGTCAACTCGCTACAACAAGCTGTGCAACAATTAGGAAAACTGTTAAAGCCAACTGAACCGGCACAACCGGCCCATAGAGCGAAGACAAAGCCAACACCCAACGACGGTGACGATAAACTATTGTCAGAATTTAAAGCAGCGCAACCTCCAGCTAAGACAAAAAGTAAACCCACCGAAAAAAAGGAGCACACAGCGCTTAAAACTTTGCACGCTTTGACTCAATTCTTAAACAATCCAGATCAATCCGATTTTACTTTAGAAACACGAGACCTACTTACAGAACAACTTTGCAAGGAACATTCAAAAACTATAACCGCTGCATTCTTACAAGCACGACAAGAAGGCCTTCTAACAGAGTTTTTCGGTAGAGCTAGACAAAACGGATTCGAACTGGTCTTGTCCCACAAAACTAGACACGAAGTCTATGTTATTCCCGCCCCAACACCTTGATCTGTTTAAAACTCAAGGAAGCAATCACAAAAAAGCTCAAAAAGGCTAAAAACATCCAATACCACGCAACGCTTCCGAGCGTCCCTGTTTTTTGAAAGCACCAGAGAGAGATCGCGGCAGTCGGTCCCCCAAAAAGTTGCGATCCTAGAGCGTAACCAAAAGAAATAATTAGGTACCTGCTTTTCATGGGAACAAAGTTTTGCGCCCAAGAATGAAAAGGGGCGCAGAATGCAACGCCGGACAATACAAAAAAGATCCGAACAAAAATAATAGTGACAAACGTTGCTTGAGACAGGAGCATACATGCGGGTATCGATCCCGTTAGAATACAAAAACAAGCGATCAACATCATTTTTTCTCGAGAAATCTTTGATGAAAGCCATCCAAAAAAAGGCAACGCGCAAAAATCCAAAGCAAGGAGAAACGTATTTACGCTTAACATTTCTGCTTTAGAAAATGGGGTCACAAGCGGGATGAGACCATTCATTAAAACTAAGGAAATTGAGTAGTTTGCATAGCTAAAACCTGCCACAATCATAATGGCCAAGAGGTATCTTTTATTCTCGAAAAGATCTTTCCCTAAATTCCTTGCCGATTCTCGAAATGAAATCTGTTTTATCGTATGCATTTGTTTTGACTGCCATCGGATCATGCATCCAAAAAAAGTTGTTACACATCCAATGAGATAAAGAACGCGCCATAGAGAGGAAACAGCGTCAAAGAGGCTTAAAATAGCAACAGCTGAAGACGCCAGGAGGATACCTCCGATTGTTGACGAGCCGTACGCCCCACTTAAAAGATCGTGCCGCTTTTCATCTACGTTTTCTAAAAGATAAATGGCTCCGCCCATGACCTCTCCGGAGGCGAAAAAATTTTGCAAAATCCGCCCCATACAAAAAATCAACGGGGCTAAAATTCCCCCTTGCGCATAGGTAGGACTCAGGGCTGTCATAAAAGAAACTATTCCCATCCCCAAAAAGGTGATGAAAAGAGCGTAGCCCCTCCCATTTCGATCTCCAATATAGCCAAAAAAAAGAGCTCCAAAAGGACGGGCAAGCATCCCTAAAGGGATCATCGCATAGGTCAATATCAATGCGGTCAGAGGCTCTTGAGACGGGAAAATCAATGGGGCAAAAAATGGAGCTAAGAAACTAAAAAGGGCGGCGTCGTAATGTTCGAAAAGATTCCCTAAACAGGAATTCCAAAATGTATTCTTCATACACTCTCCCTCCGCCGGCATTACCCGGATCAGGTGTTTTAAAAGGGTATTTCTCAGCTAAATGAACATTTTTGAGAAACGTTTAATTAGCACCCCTGGTGTTTATACCGATCGTAATTGAACAATCGGCGTTTGGACGGGTTCAAAGCGCCGAAAATCAATTAAAAAAAAGAGGGCTGTATTCATTCAATACTGCCCTCTTTTTTTTAATTGATTTATCGGCAGCTTTCAATCCCGTCCAAACGCCGATTCTTCAATCACGAGCGGTATATTCTTTGGGATTATGATGAAGGCGATCTTGATTGATTTCAAGTTCTTTCTAAGCGCAATCTACGGCGCATTTCGGCAGCTTCATACCTGCGGATTTGATCCTCGGTTTCGGGGATCACGGGAAGGACCGGAATCGGATGATGATCGTCATCAATTGCTACGAAAGTAAAATAGGCAGTCAAAATATCTTTTTGCTCCAAGGTGCGGAAATCCTCAGACAAAATTTTAACACCCACTTCTAATGAGGTTTTCCAAGCTCGATTGACTGAAGATCTGCAAATTAGAATATCGCCTCTTCGCGCGGGATTAATGAACCGAACAGAGTCAATGGCCAAGGTCACACAGACCAACCCGGAGTGTCTTTTAGATACGATCGCGGCTAAATTATCAGCGATTTGCAAAGCTCTACCGCCAAATAATGTTCCATGAGGATTTAAATCGTTTGGGAAAACTTCAACGACTTGGTCAATGATTGCAGAGACTGATACAGACTTGCCTTCCATAATCTCCCCATAACAAGGGAAGATATAAAGAGCAAATAATAAAAAAAGCGATGAGGGCAAGAAAAAGCCTCTCATCGCCATATAAGAAAGAATTATCGTTTTGAGAACTGGAAGCGTTTACGGGCTTTCTTACGTCCGTATTTCTTACGTTCTTTTTTACGTGAATCCCGTGTGAGATATCCAAGTTGGCTCAAATCTCCACGAATCGTTTCATCGTTTTCCAAAAGAGCTCTGCTAATCCCGAGTCGGGTTGCAACTGCTTGAGCCTCAAGGCCCCCACCTTTTACACGAATCACGAGATCCGTTTTCGTTGGATCTGAAAATTTTGCTAATGGAGCGAGAATCAAATCGCGCTGCAATTGAAGAGGAAAATATTCTTCAAAACCGCGTCCGTTTACGTCGATGATCCCAGATCCTCTTCGTACTCGTACTGAGGAAACTGCGGTCTTTCTTCGGCCTACTCCAATTGTCTCATTATCTTTATGCATGGGTCGGATCCTTAAATGTTAACAGGGGTTGGATTTTGCGCTTGCATTGAGTGGTCAGAACCTACAAAAATTCGTAGTTTCTTGACTTGCTGATCGCCTAAACGGGTCTTCGGCATCATCCCTTCAATTGCTCTTTTCAAGATATAAGCAGGTCTTCGGGCTCTCATCGTTCCTAAAGGAACTTCTCTCTGTCCACCGATAAATCCAGTATAGCTCTTATAGATTTTGCGCGCTTCTTTCATCCCTGTAACGGCAATCTTGTCCGCATTGATAATGACGACTCCGTCACCACAATCGACGTTAGATGTAAACTCAGGGCGGTGCTTGCCTCGCAATATCTTTGCGATTTCCGCCGAAAAACGTCCTAGGGTCTTCCCCTTGGCATCGAACAGAAACCACTTTCTCGAACCGAGCGCCTGGGCTTTTGTTAAAATAGAGGTCTTTTGCTTGTGATTCATACTCAGAAACCTTTTAAACTAAATCGAAATAGCAGGATATCTCATTTCCTCTATTTTTCGAAAGAGTTTTTTCTTCGCCCATCAAATATCTCCTTTTCAGCTTGCAAAAGAGAGCCTATCTCATATACAATACCCCCCCAATATGATGCGCGAACCAAAAACTTATTTTATCCGTACCTACGGTTGCCAGATGAACGAGCTCGACACCCAGATCATGACGGGGCAGCTCGAAAAGCGGGGTCTTACCTCTATCGATGATGAAGAGACGGCCGACCTCCTGATCTATAACACCTGTTCTATCCGGGACCTTGCCGAAAGGAAGGTCATGGGGAAGCTCGGCCAGTTGGGCAGGGGAAAGAAAAAGCACATCATTGGCGTCACCGGCTGTATGGCGATGGCAAAAAAAGATTCGCTATTTAGAAAATTTCCTCACCTTGACTTCGTGGTCGGGACCAACAATATCACCGACCTCGGAATGGTTCTCGACGAAGTGCTCTATACCCAGCGCCAGGTCTATAAAACAGATGACCGATTTGAAGAAAATTTAGACTACCTCGTCGCAAAGAGGGACCATAAAATCAAAGCTTTTGTATCGATTATCCGCGGCTGCGATAAGTTCTGCACCTACTGCGTCGTCCCCTATACCCGAGGCGGAGAGGTTTCAAGACCCCCTGAAAGTATTCTTGAAGAGTGTAAACAACTCGTAGATCAAGGATACAAAGAGATCACCCTTCTCGGCCAAAACGTCAATAGCTACGGGAAAGACAAACCTGAGTGGAATTGCCTTTTCCACGATCTTCTCTATAAAATTGATAAAATTCCGGGCATGGAGCGGGTCCGATTTATCACCTCTCATCCGGTAGATATTACGCTCGATTTAATGCATGCCATTAGAGATCTCCCCTCGCTTTGCGAATTTGTCCATTTCCCCATCCAAGCAGGATCGAATCGCATTTTGAAAAAAATGCACCGGATCTATACAAAAGAGCAATATTTTGAGAAAGTCTCTCAACTCCGAAGCATTGTTCCTCATGTCTCTTTGGGCACCGATATCATCGTTGGATTCCCAACAGAAACCGAAGAAGAGTTTCTAGAGACCTATAATGCGATTAAAGACATCCGTTACTCTGTCGGATTCTTCTACGCCTACAGCCCTCGCAAAGGGACGCCCGCAATGCGCTGGAAAGACGATATCCCTGAAGAGGTCAAGCAAGACCGCCTGCAACGCCTTCTCGACCTACAAGACAGGGTCGGGAACGAACTGCGTCAGGAGATGCTTGGGAAAACATACGAAGTGCTTGTCGAAAGGCTCAATAAAGACCACAAGATGCTTAAAGGAAGAACAAGGTGCTGGAAGAAGGTCATTTTTGAAGGACCGGAAAACCTCATCGGCACTTTGCAACAAGTCAAAGTTCATAGTTATAGTTTTGAAACATTGATCGGAGAAATTGTTCCCACTCAAACCCTAAGGATTTTATGAATTCAGTTACGCTATTTCAACGCCATATACTCCCTTCTTTAGTTAACCTGGAGCTCGAAGAGGCAAGAGATAAAATCCAAATTGGCGCTACTGCTGCCCAAGTGATTTTCGGCATTGGCCTTACCCTTTCTGTCGTAAAAACAATTGGACAGGTCGGATCATTCCTGAATGGGGGATCCTTCTTTCTCCTTGCCTTTCATGCTTGCCAAGCAGTTGCATACCACGATCTTTTCCGCATTGCTTCTAATGTATCGTCTTTATTTAAAAGTGAAATCGTCAACCGTTATGCACACGCTTATCTAAAAAATGTGCCCCAAGTTTTCTCTTCTCTTTGCAACAAGAACCACGATTTAGGACATTCAATAAAAAAACTAAAAAGCTCTTTAAGTTTTATACGTGCTGTAACAGAAGATACGCTGATCGCCCGTTGTTTCAACCGAGAAATCGCTAATTTTCTGGACCAGGAATATTGAAGAAGCGATCGATAGAAACAACAACACAATCTTGTCTTTCTAGAGGGCGAACCGTAAACTTTATTGGAGATAGACTAAGGAGTTCCTCCCACGTTCTTTCCTCTTCATTATAAAAGAGATTTGCTATTTCTTCATAGAGAAGAGACGTGACCCTGCGTACATTGTCTGCAAGAGAACCACTTAAAGAAGGGTTCACAACATTCAAAGGGGCATCTCCATGACAATCAATTGTAGATTCGACTGTTTCTGATTTTTCAACCACTAAATACACACATTTTCCTAAGATCCTTCGAATCGGATGTTCAAATCCGGTGCTATCTACCAAAGAACTAAAAGACATACAGGCTATATAAAGCTCTCGAACTTTGTTCTCATTGGCAATGACGTAATTTTGAAAATCTGTATCTATACTGAATTTCAAGCTCAAATTTCTATACCATCCAGGGAAAGGTTCGTCTACCGAAAAGGGGAGAAACTCGCGAAACAAACGTATCGACACAAAGACCTCTTTCGAAATTCAGGGCCCGTCAATTTCGCAAAGCATAAGAAAACACTCTAGATACACCATTTCCTCTCACACGAACACCAGCGTAAATTCCGTTATATGAGCTCATTTCGAAATTCAAACTCCCTAAACCACCAAGGTTGTTGCATACATGTGGACCTTGGGTTGCCAAAACCCCAATGATCACACTAATACACAAAGATTGTATATGATCCAAAGAGGTCTCGCCTTGGAGGGAAGAGTCTGTAGAGCCTGTAGAGGTGAATACACAAGAAAATTGGTCATGTTTCGTTTTTTCCATCGTAATAGAAACTCCTCCGGATATTCTCCTCCTTAATTCACTTTGCTGCGGAAGCCCTACATGACGCCAAAAATCTGCGCAATCATCAAAAAGATTCTTAAATCTATGTTGATTCGTCTTCATATAAGCAGCAAAAGAAGGATCTGTTGTCAATCTTTGCGTGAATGCATTCTGCGCACGCTGAAAACCCTCCGGAGGATTCTCCCTTAGAGTCGGCGGCAAATAGTTTACAAGATTTAACGTCATAGACCCTATTTATTACACATGTGCTCAAACTGAGCTTCCGTCAAAATCATCACACCAAGCTCTTTTGCTTTATTGTATTTTGAGCCGGGTTCATCGCCCACAAGGACATAATCGGTATTCTTGCTTACAGAACCCGAGACCTTCCCGCCCCGTTCCTTGATCAAGGAAACAGCCTCATCCCGAGTATGATGCTGCAAAGCTCCAGTTAAAACAAAGGTTTTCCCGGAAAAGGCGTGGCCTGTCATTTTCGCCTTCATCTTCTGGGGATGCACGCCTAAGCTAAGAAGCCTCTGAATCTCCTCTCGATTCTCTTTGTCCTGGAAAAATGCATAGATCACATCAGCTGTTTTCTCGCCGATCCCCTCTATGCTACGAAACTGCTCTTCTCTCATCTCAAGCAAAGTATCGAGATCTCTTGCCTCTTCAGCTAGCGCCTCTGCCGTCTCCACCCCAACAGATGGAATACCAAGACCCATAATCAGACGAGATAAAGGACATTTGCGCGTAGCTTCGATGCTTGAGAGAAGATTTTGCACTGACTTTTCCTTAAACCCCTCAAGCTTAGCAAGATCTGATTCGCTTAGCAAATAAATATCAGAAATGCGCTGTACAAGCCCTTTTTCGACAAGCTGCTCCACAACCCTCTCTCCCATGTGTTCAATGTCCATGGCATGTTTAGAGGCGAAATAAGCGATTTTACGCATCTTTTGCGCAGAGCAAGAGGCGTTCGGACAGCGAACTGCCACCTCACCTTCTATGTGGACTACATCTGTATGGCAAATAGGGCAATGTTTTGGCATATGCCACGGTTTACTTCCGTGGTGCCTTTTCTGAAGATCGACCCCCACAACTTTCGGGATCACATCGCCCCCTTTTTCAATCACAACTATGTCGCCAATCCGAATATCTTTTCGGGAAACTTCATCTTGATTATGAAGTGTCGCTCTAGAAATCGTGCTTCCTGCGAGAAAAACAGGTTCTAATTCTGCAACGGGAGTAAGCACGCCGGATCTTCCTACCTGCACTGTGATATCAACAATTTTCGTGAGCGCCTGCTCCGGAGCGAATTTATACGCGATCGCAAACCGCGGCGTTTTTCCTGTTGATCCCAAAATCTCATGCAAGGAAAGGTCATTTACTTTGACCACGATCCCATCGATCTCAAACGGCAACACATCTCTTACTTTCTGAATTTTCTCTGCGAAATCCATGATCCCCCGGAGATCTTTTGCCACGTGAATGTGTTTAAAATCAGCAACCGGAAGACCCCATTTTTTAAGCAGATGATGCAATTTTTCCTGCGTTTTTACAGAAGACTCTCCCTCCCCAATGCCATAACAAACAAGATGCAGTTTTCTCTTCGCAACTTCCCGAGGATCTAAAAGTTTCAAAGAACCTGCAGCGGCATTTCTTGGGTTTGCAAACGTTTCAAGACCCGCCTCTTCTCTTTCAGAATTGATTGCATGAAATGAAGCGAGAGTCAAATAGACTTCGCCGCGCACTTCGAAATCCTCAGGAAAGTCATCTCCTGTAAGTTGAAGAGGAACCTGCTTAATTGTCTTGATATTGGCAGTGACATCATCGCCCACTTTTCCGTTGCCACGCGTGAGCGCATGGAACAGTTTTCCCTGTTTATAGCGCAATGAGATCGCCGTTCCATCCATTTTCAATTCACAACAAAAATGGGTCTCTTTTTTTTCGAGGATTTTATCGACACGCTTTAAAAAGTCAGAAACTTCTTCTTCTGAATAGGTGTTGGCAAGCGACATCATAGGAACTCTATGCGCTTTTTGCTCAAATCCTTTTGTTGGTCCCTCCGCCACCCTTTGCCCGGGGGAATTGGGCATGACATCTTCAGGGTGCTCTTTTTCGTACTCTTTTAAAAAGAACATGAGCTGATCATACTCATAATCAGAAATCACCGGCTTTGTTTCGTCGTAATAGTGCCGATCGTGCTCGATTAATTCTTCGACGAGTTTCTTGTACTCATGAAATGTGTTTAACTTCTGCAAACTCGACCTCAAATATCATCGTGGCTAAGGGAGATAATTGGATGATGATATCCGATTTTGAAATTTCTATCACTTCATTTAATTGACCCGATCCCCCATATTTCTTGGCATCTGTGTTAAATATTTCGATCATTTTTTTCACATTTTTCAAGGGGAGTCCATAACGGGGCTGAAACTCCGGAGAAAAATGGTGCACCACCAAAAGAACGTTTTTAGCGCTCGACTTACGCAAATAAGAAATAACGGTTTTGTTCGCATCTGAAAAATCAACCCACTCAAATCCTGCCCACTCAAAATCCTTTTCCCATAACTGATTTTTCTCAAGATACAATCGATTTACATCAGCCACCATTTTTTGCAATCCCCGATGCTGTGGATACTGTAAAAGTTGCCACTCTAAGCTCTGAGAGCAATTCCATTCAGACCACTGCCCTAACTCTCCCCCCATAAACAAAAGTTTTTTCCCCGGATGGCCCATCATATAGCTATAAAGAAGGCGAAGGCCTGCAAACTTTTGCCAATCAGGGCCCGGCATTTTCCCAATCAGACTCCCCTTTCCGTGAACGACCTCGTCGTGGGACAATACAGAAATAAATTTTTCTGAAAACGCATAGAGCAAGCTAAAGGTAAGCTCATTTTGATGATATTTACGATAGATCGGATCTCTCGCTACATAGCGCAAGGTATCATTCATCCAGCCCATGTTCCATTTCAGATCAAATCCGAGCCCTTCAAAATGGGTCACGCCGGAAAAAGAGGACGATTCTTCGGCAATCATGAGACTTCCCTCTACCCTTTGATGCACAATCGAATTGAGATGTTTGATAAACTCAATAGCCTCGATATTGTAGTTGCTCCCATCGGAATTGGGAATCCATTCTCCCGCCTTCCTTCCATAATCGAGATAGAGCATCGAAGCTACCGCATCTACCCGAATTCCATCGACATGCATCACTTCAAGCCAAAAAAGGGCGCTTGCGATTAAAAAATTGCACACCTCCTTGCGGCCAAAATTGAAAATCGCAGTATCCCAATGGGGGTGGACCCCTTTGCGAGGGTCTGCATGCTCATAAAGCGCCGTCCCATCAAAGCGGTGCAAAGCGAAATCATCCATCGGAAAGTGGGCCGGAACCCAATCCAAAATCACTCCAATTCCGTTCTTGTGCATGTAATTTACAAAATACTGAAAATCTTGAACGGACCCAAATCTACTTGTCACCGCAAAAAAACCGGTGACTTGGTATCCCCAAGATTCATCCAGAGGATGCTCCATGATCGGCATGAGTTCTACATGGGTAAATCCCATTTCGAGACAATAGGTGCAAAGAGCTTTGGCAAGATCGCGATAACGGGGAATCTCGCGCTTCCAAGAGCCGAGATGCACTTCATAAATATTGATCGGAATATTTGCCCCCCGGCTCTTTCTTTTCTTGATCCAAAGATCGTCTTCCCAAGAAAATCCAAACACATCTGCCACAACAGAGGCTGTTTTCGGTCGCATCTCTGCATAAAAACAAAAAGGATCGCTCTTCTTTAAAAGAGATCCTTGCTTAGTGCGGATCTCAAACTTGTATTTTTCCCCTTCCTCAACCCCCGGGACAAAAAGGGCCCAAATCCCGGAGCTGCCCATAGAGCGCATGGGATACAGTCTTCCATCAAAATGGTTGAAATCGGCAATTAAAGACACAGCCTCTGCATTCGGAGCCCAAAGAGCAAACTGAATCCCTTCGACATTTCCGATTGTCTTACGATTAGATCCGAGAACTTTATACAGCTCATAGTGACACCCCTTGCCAAACAAAAAAGTGTCCATCTCGCCAATTTGCGGAAGGAATGCATACGGATCATGAAAGAGTTTTCCGTTTTGATGATAGATCCGATAGTCTAAAGCAGTGATTTCTTTCTTCAAGGGATACGAAAAAAGACCCACATCTGAAATTTTTTTCGCCTGAACAATGGCGCCCTGAACCTCAAGGTAAAGGTTTTCGGCGCCGGGTCTCCAAAGGCGAATTTCTCCGGAATGCAATCCTAGAAATCGATGTGGATCATAGAGCTTTCCCAAAGACAAAAGAGAAAGATCCTCAGAGGGCATTTGGTGTATCGCCATTATTTCTTAGATCTCAAAGCAAAAACATAAAGTAGAGCGCCTAAAATAATGAGTACAATCCCACCTATGAGAAGATTTTGCGCCATGTTGGCATAATAGGAGATCTCCCCTTTTGCATTACTGATCTTACGATCCGCAGATTTTGCCATCTGATCGCCGATTCCTTCCGTTGCAGGGCTTAAAGAAAATATCGCCTTTCCTCGATTTACTTTCCTTTCCGCACTAGACACTTGCATTTTCCCTTGCTCTACCTGATTATTGATGTACATTGAGCCGCCCACCATAACAATCCCAACCACGACGACAACAATTGCAATAATTTTCTTAACATTCATAAAAAACTCCTTTGATTTCAGAAACCTTACTCATATCTTATAAGAGTTTTTTTAGCTCCAATAACCGCTTTTTTGAAAAAATATTCGCAAAATTAAAAATTATTCTTGCATGAATAAAAATTTTCTTACATCAGTAATTGTTGAAGAGGAGAAAAGCGAAAGACCTACCTTAGGTTAAATTTTGTAGGATTAGCCTCGCCACTTTCTCCCAAGTTAACAAGGAAACACGGTATGAAGAAAAAAGCAAAAAAAAGTGCAAAGAAAGCAACACCAAGAGCAAAGAAAAAAACAGCAAGTGCAAAGCCGAGAAAAAAATCTGGCCTAACACAGACTACCTATTCAGTCTCTGAAGAGCTCCAAGCGGTTGTCGGATCAAAAAACCTCACACGCCCTCAAATTGTAAAAAAATTGTGGGAATATATTAAGGCAAAAAAATGCCAAGACTCTAAAAACAGACGCATGATCAACCCGGATGATAAATTATCTAAAGTGATCGGCAACAGACCTGTGGACATGCTAAAACTAGCAACCCACCTCAACAAGCACATTAAAAAATAATTTTACACTTATTCTAAGACCCCTCTTGTTCAAAGCTGGGGTCTTCTTCTTTTTTCCATCCCAAGTATATAATTTTATTTTTACTTCGTGAATAATATAAATAAATCGCGTATAATTACATTATAAAACAAACAATAAAAATGATTTAATATGACAATCACAGGAATAAACACAATAACCCCTGCCGAAGCCCTAAGAGCCGTAAGAATGGGCGTAATTTCAAGCGCAAAAGCTCTAAAAGTCATCGTACCTCCAGTCTTAGGACTTACTGTTGGTCTTGCTGGCGGATCAATAGCTACAAGCATGCTGTATGATAAGTTCTTCGCAATGAGACAAGTAAATGTTTTAATCCCGGAAGTTTTGCCGGAAGTTCCTGCGGTTACACCGGAACCCCTCCCAGCCCCACCTGTTACCACCGAAGCAGAGCCGGAAGCTCCGACAGCTACACCGGAACACCCAAATCCCAAAGTTACAAAAGGCGCTGTCAAAGCCCTCCAAATCGGACTCGGGGTGCTTTTTGCTGCAAGCATCGCTGCGACTGTTTATGGAGTCTATAAGGAAGAAGCCTCTGTATCCGCAGCGATCAAAAAAGGTGCTGCATTTGTAGAGTTAAAGCTAAACGACGGCGTCGTTCCTATGGGCAATAAAGAAACTCTAGCTGAGGGGCTGCCTGATTTTTCAGCGTTCCCAACTATCACACAAACTCCTACAGGGGAGTCTTTGAAAAAGCTCATGGATGAATTCACTCTACCAACGATTTTTATTTCTTTAAAATCGATAATGAATGGATTCATTTTACCAGACATATTGAACACCCCAAGCAATCTCCCGATTGCAAGGATCGCTGTCAGCGCTCTACTCAAAAGATAATTTATCTCTAGGGGCATCTTCTTAAAAGAGAAGATGCCCCCTTCTTTTTTCTAATAAATCAAAAAATTTCTAGAAAAGAACTCTTCAATCAGCAAATATCTCTGGCAATAAAGAGCTAGGTGTTGTTAACATTTACCACGCCGGCACCCCTCAGAAACGCCGGTAGATAAACTGGAAAAAAGAGTATTGATGGCTAACAAAAAAAAGATTGAAGGACCTCGCTCTAATTACCGATGGGTAGTTTCCGGATTAATTTTTTTTATCACTCTTGTTAACTTCATCGACCGATCAGCCATCTCCTTCATCATCGACCCCCTAAAGCAAGAATTCCATTTTACAGATACTGAGTTTGGACTCATTCTCTCGTCCTTTGGCGCCGGGTATTTCGTCCTTACGATATTGGGCGGTTGGCTTGTCGACAAACTAGGCGCCAGACTTATTTGGCCGCTTGCAGCTTTAGGATGGTCTCTATGCGTCGGATTTTTAGGTCTTGCCGCCGGTTTTTGGGGATTCATGGGACTCCGCTTTCTTCTTGGCGTCGCAGAAGGCCCTCACTTCCCGGCCATGTCCCGCTCCATCAGCAATTGGCTTTCCCCCTCTGAAAGAGCCCGAGCCCTCTCGATCGGCCTTGTAGCGATCCCCCTTTCTTCTGTCATCGGAGCCCCGATTACATCGTATCTTGTTGAAGATTACGGCTGGCGCGCTATGTTTTTCATCATCAGCTCTGTAGGAATTCTTTGGGCAGGTGTATGGTATTGGCTTTTCCGAGATAGACCGGAAGACTCCCCTTATGTAAATCAAGCAGAACAAGAACATATTGCAGCCACAAAAACCCAAAAAACCGGCGAAAAGAACGCCCCTCGATGCTGGCGCTTCATCTTGACTCACCCTGTGCTTATTGCCAATAACATCGCTTATTTCGCATTCGGGTATATGCTCTTTTTCGCTACATTATGGCTCCCCGGATATTTCATCTCTCAATACGGACTTAACCTCAAAGCTGTTGGATGGTACCTGACCATTCCGTGGCTTGCGGGCGCTCTCTTTTTAAAAGCAGGCGGCATTTTTTCTGACTATATCCACAAAAAAACAGGAAGAAATCGCCTGGCCAGATCTCACATCATTTGGGGCAGCCAGCTCTTAGCCGCAATATGCTTTGTGATCTTGAGCTTTACCGACACACTGGGGCTTTCGATTCTGTTCCTCAGCTTAGGACTTGGATTTGGCTTGATGCCGCAATCCGTTATTTTCAGCGTCAACATAGATGTCGCAAAAGAGCGAGCCGGATCCGCTCAAGGGATCACCTCAGGATGCCTTTCTCTAGCAGGCGTCATTGCCCCATTGATCACTGGATGGTTAGTCGAAGTAACAGGCGATTTTCAAGCAGCATTTTTA
Organism: uncultured bacterium; assembly: GCA_964594545.1. Lineage (GTDB taxonomy): Bacteria > Chlamydiota > Chlamydiia > Chlamydiales > SM23-39 > DAIDHZ01. Next base: position 60,002 of record CAZQNB010000004.1, read on the forward strand.
TTGCTTGCCGGCCTTTCCCTGATCTCCGTTCTCACAGTCATTATCTTCCATCACCCTGACCGACAATGGTCCCTCCGCGCCTCGCAGTACTAAATTATTTGCCTCCGTACCGGACAAAAAAAGGGACAAGATCGATCGTCCCCGAATCTAGGCCCCGGATCGGCAGGATCGGAAAGACGCCGGCAGGAAAAGAAAATATATCTTGTTTATCCTGCCGGCGTCTTTCCGATCCTGCCCGCACGTCTCGTGCGGATCCTGTTATTATTTTTTTGTCCGGTACAGAGATTATTTGCAGACAAATCGACCCTCATCTATATACAAAATAAAGAGTCTTTAATGAGGAATTTATGCACCCAATAATCGGTCCAGTCATTTCAATCATCGCGGGAATTCTCGTGCTGATGTATCCACGTCTTTTAAACTATGTTGTGGCCATCTACCTGATTCTTTTCGGGATCGTAGAGCTCCTCAACAGATATTAAAAAAGTAAGTTGTTATTTACTTGACGCCTATGTAAGATAATCCGCTTTAGAGTTCTAAAGCGGATTTTCCTTATGAAAGCACTTGTGATTTTTCTCTGTACCCTCGCGCAGCTTCAAGCTTCTATTTTTGATTGGTTTAGTCCTCTTTCCGACAAAGCCAAACGGGCGCAAACCATTCTAGAAGGATTTGATCCAATTGTTGAGAAAGCACTCAAAGATTACCTCATCCCGGGAGTTGCCATCGGCGTTGTTGTCGATGGTCATATCGTATATACGAAAGGCTTTGGGTTTCGCGATGTAGAAAAAAAACATCCCATGACCATCGATACGATGCTTCCCATCGGCTCATGCACTAAAGCGTTTACCACATTTGCCATCGCCACTCTCGTTGATGAAGGGCTTCTTCATTGGGACCAAAAGGTCATCGATATTCTCCCGGAATTTCGCATTAACGACCCTTACGCTACGCAAAATCTAACGATCAGAGACCTATTGACACACAGATCCGGTTTACCGAGACACGATTTCATGTGGTATAACTCTAACTTAACAAGAACGCAAGTCATGCAAAGACTGCGCTTCCTCGAACCCTCGTGCAACATCCGCGAAAGATACCAATACAACAATTTGATGTATCTTACCGCAGGATATGCAATTGAAAATCTCACAGGAGAAAGCTGGGAAGCGTTAGTCCAAGAAAAAATCTTGCAGCCGCTCAATATGTCCCACACCAACTTTTCCATTGCCGACATGCAAAAAACAAATGATTTTGCCTGTCCCTACATAGAAAAAAACGGGAAGATTGAAAAAATGAACTTCCGAGATATCTCTCTCATTGGCCCCGCAGGATCGATGAATTCAAGCGTCCGCGACCTCACATCATGGGTACAGATGAATCTCAATGGAGGAGTGCATAAAAACAATTCCCTTCTCAACCCCGCGCTATTACAAGAAATCCATTCCCCTCAAGTAGTTGTTCCCGGAGCGCCGGAGACAAAAGAGGCGGTTTTATATGCCTATGGCTTGGGCTGGGGAATCTCATCCTACCGAGGTCAATATTATTTAAGCCATGATGGCGTGTCCGATGGATTCACTTCGACTGTAGGACTTCTCCCCATGCAAGGGATTGGAGTCATTGTTCTTGCCAATCGCAATCTCTGCTCATTTCCCCGCATCATCTCGCTTCTACTGATTGATCGCGTTCTTGAATTACCTTTTATCGACTGGATTAAAGAAGGTCTTGAAGGAATGCAAAAAATGCAACCCTCGGAATACGCAGATGAACGCAAAGGAGATCCTTTACAAAAAAAGGACACAAAACCCTCTCATCCACTCGAAGATTTTGTAGGGACTTTTGAAAATCCCGGATATGGCTCCCTCTCGTTTGAACTAGAAGACGGCAAACTAAAAGCGATTTTTAATGGGGTCTCTAGTGTATTAGACCATTGGCACTATGATGTATTCAATGTCGTTTCTGAAGATCAACACACCCTTTTTTCGAGAACAGGGACAAAAATGACTTTTCATGGGGATCTCCGTGGAGATATTGCCGAAGTTAGCATCCCTTTTGAGCCTGCAGTCGGAGATATCGTCTTCAAAAGAAAAAGAGAAGAGATCCATTCTAACACCTCCTATTACAAAAAATTCATCGGCCTCTATGAGATCTACGGCTATACAGTTGAAATCGCAATCCGAAATCACACCTTATGTGGCATCATTCCCGGACAGCCGATCTATGAGCTTGTCCCGGGCGCTGAAAATGAATTTACCGTAAAATCGATGTCCGGATATAACCTCCGCTTTATCCTGTCTCCGGACGGTCGGGTGGAAGAAGCTCTCTTCGTTCAACCTTATGGAGCCTTTACCGCAAAACCAAAACGGTGATAAAATATATTTTACCCTAGGGAGTGTTCCATAAAGATTCTTCTGTCGATTTTCGGGTTCTTTTGCGCCGATTTTTGATTTAAATTTGGGGGGTAATATCGACATAGGTATATAACCCCCCAAATTTAAATTGAAAATCGGCCAAAATAATACCAATCGCAAAAAATAACTTCCTATTTAAGCGCGTCAAAGCGTCGAAAATCGAAGATCGTAAGTGGCATTGTATTGACTTAATACTATGCCACTTACGATCTTCGATTTGTCGACAGCTTTCACGCAGCTTAAATAGGAAGTTATTTATTGCGTTTGGTATAATCCCGAAAATCGACGAAGCAATCTTTATGGAACACTCCCCAGCACTTCTCTTGCCATTTGTGAGCATTTATGGTAAAAATGTAGGGCATATGATTTGGTCAATCTATACCTTCATCATTTACCTTATGGCGTTTATCCATACGCCGGGGAATGCGCTCACAAGAAGCGACACGCAATCTGCCTTCAATAATGAAGCCATTGGAGTCCGGACATTCCAATACCAGGATGGAAGCCGCAATCGGCCTGTCATCGTTGAATTTTGGTACCCAACCGATGAAGTCGGCGTATCTCTTGACATTGCCGAAGATAGCGTCTGGATTCACCCCAAAGAAGCTCGAAATGTCGAAATTTCTAGTAGTAAACGATCTTACCCTCTGATCCTTATGTCTCATGGATACCGAGGAGACCGGAGAGAAGGGACATGGCTTGTCGATGCTCTTGTCAGACAAGGTTACGTAGTCGCCTCAGTCGAGCATCACGGGAATACTTGGCACCACTTCAATCCCCTCTCAGGCTTCTGTTTTTGGGATCGAGCGAAGGATATTTCTTTTTCCATTACCCGGATTCTTGAGGAACAGAGTATTAAAGATTTTATAGATAAAGAGCGGATTGGCTTTGTTGGCTATTCTATGGGTGGGATGACGGGCCTTGCTTTGGCCGGCGCAAAGGTGAAAGAAGCAAAACAGATCGCGATTGCCCAACAAGGCCAGACAGGCCTTGCGATTCCTCCGGAAGCCCTCAATCAAATCGATTTTTCTGAAGCTGAAAAAAACTATAAAGACGAAAGAATCAAGTCCATCTTACTTATTTGCCCAGCTACTTTTGCCTATCTCCCCGATTCTCTCAAACAAATTAGAATGCCGATTGGACTCATCGCATCTATCGATGATGAGCTTCTTCCCCATAGAGAGCATGCAAATAAAATCATTAAAAGCATAACCCCCTATAAATTAAAGCTTTTGAGAAATAAGACATCCCATTACGCGTTTCTCAACAAGATGACAGAAAAGGGTTACCAAATTTTACAGAAGACAACGACATCGGCTTCTGCTTTAAACTGGGCGCCGATCCATAAAGAAGCGACCTCATTTGCGATTAAATTCTTCAAAGAAACACTCCCCCCTACTGACAATAAATAACTTTACGCTAAATATTAAATTTTTCTACCATGAATCCCTTTTTATGAAAGGGGTTAGTTATGTCGTCCGGGCTAGGCCCTCTTACCAGGCAAGATCTAAAAATTGAAATCGACCGATTAAAGGCATCACTAGTTCAAACCACAGATCCATCTCAGATTGAGAAAGCCACGCGCATCATGTCTGCACACTCACAGGCGCTGAGAGGGAACTCAAATCGGTACGTTGACCGGGAGACCGGTCGAGAGTACACCCTGACGCACGGTCCGTTGATGGGCGGGGGTGGGCATCCCTCAAAGATGACCTACACTTTAGAAAATGCAAAAAACTTTGATCAGGCGGGAAGAGAAGGGCTAGCAATGAGTTCTCGCTCCGACATATTTGGAATAAAAGGGGCTGATACAACTCGTACTGAGGAAGCAGTAAAACTCTTTCAACTCGGACTGAAAATTAAGAAAAAACTTGCGCCCAATAGTTTGGATATCGCCGAATCTTATTATGAAATCGGCAAAGCATATAATTCGATTTTTTTTCCAAAACCGAAGTATAAACAGCTCGCTTTAAATTTTTTGCAAAAAGCCCTTAATTTACAACAGACCCTGGCCCCAAATAGTCTAGCGTTTGCAAGAACTTCAATCGAAATGGCCCATGCGTCTTCTGATCCGCAGGTAACGGACATTCCTCTCATGGAAAAGGGGATACGAATGTATAAGTCATTGGAAGGCGGTAGCGAGGAGGAGCTCAAGAGCGCCTATCTACTCTTGGCAAGAAGCTATTCTCAGCAGAAATTTTCATCTATCGATAGTCAGCTTGTTAACTTGCATAAAGCGCTTGAGATATATACCAACTTAGGTGACATTTCCCTCGCCTGCAACGTGTATACGATCATAAAGAGCGTACAAACTAAAAATAAACAATGGGCACAAGCGCTTAAGACAGTAGAACAACATTTCTATTGGAGCCATGAGATTGCTAATATCTATGCCGCAAATGGTCAGTATGAACAGCTTATGATATACTACGAACATTGTTGCTCTCCACTATTACGTGCAGTTTATTCTAAAGACGCACCTAGCCAGAACAAAGTGCTCTCGTGTTCTAAATATCTATCTGCATGGAAAGACTGTTGCACAACTCCCGAGCAAAATCATATGCTCTTGATCCACTATGAGAAATGTATTCAGATAGCAGAGACTATATTAAGTCAGGCTACTCGTCAGAAAAAGACTCCTTCTTGGCACTTAGAAGACACAAAATACGAGAAATCTTACGTGAAGCATTTATTCGAGATGTGTGTAGCAGTACATGAAATCTCTCAACAACATGGTACTCCAGAGCAAATTTCCTTTGCTGGACAACGAGTCTGTGAAGTCCAGAAGAAGCTCCAATCGCTGGAAGATGTTCAATAGACCTCTTGCGTAACCTAGGTTACGCAAGAGGTCTAATTTCCCCCACGCTAAAACAAATAGGGGATCATCTTATAAGGCACTTTTTCGCAGTACATCTGCCAAAAAGGTCCATATTTGTCTGCACATCTCTTATCGTGGCGAAAGGCGCGATCGACAAGAAGGATTGTTAAGAAACAGACATAAAAGTAAGGGAAGAAATTGGTAAATAATGCAGGCACGCTCCAGAAAAACGCGGCGCATAGCTCGGGAATGTAATGGAAGTGACGCGATAATCCCCACCATCCGGAAGCGAGAAGCAAACTTTGTTTCACTTGACCATCTTGCGTCTGATAGACCGCCTCAATCAAAGAGGGGTTCGCCCCCCAAACAAGACACTTTCCGTTTTTTGCCCGAACTTTCTGTCTTTGATGATCCGCTAAATAATTAATCAAAATCGACACGCATCCTAGCGTGAAAATCATAAAAGCGACAACGTTGCCTAGCTGCAGCGGATGGTGGACGAGATAGAATGCGGGAGATGTGTAAATGCAAGGAACCCAAACAAGACATCCCCAACAAATCATAAATCCGGCGCGGTCATGCATAATGTCCAGCGATCTAAAATATCCTGTCTCCCAAACGAAAAATTTGGCGATATAAATAAGTTGTAAGGCAACAGAAATAAGCATCGCATTGCTAAGACCATAAAGTTCACTTTGCTTGGCTGCAAAAGAAATGATTAAAATCGGCCAAGCCATCATCCCAAAACGGCAATTTGTAAATTGCTTAATATCCCAACCAAAGACCCTCGGATACAATTCTGTACCCCAGTAGTAATCAAATAAGAAATTGCCGGATGACCCCGAGTCGTTTGTCGATGGAGCGAAAATCCCCTTCAAATAGAGGAGAAAGCACAAAATGAGGCTCGAGCAATTTAAGGCGCCGAGCAAAGGTCCTAATTCATCATAGAGAATCGATGCAGGAAACCAACCGAGCCCATAAGAACACCCAAGGAAAGCGGTTACTGTAATTAAAAAACAAGCCACGCCATTGGCTTTATATATCGGGATGTTCCCTTTTGGGGTAATCGGCCCTAAAAAGGGTTTGCCCGGGATGACGCGCATCAAAAAAAGCTGAGACACTGCGTAGATACCAATGATTTTCCATGCAAGGGGCGATCCGAAAAACACAGGTTTCGAAATGCTCCAAAGCGTCGTAAACAAACCTTGTTGCCAAACAAGATGCCAAAAAGCCATGAACGATCCCTCAAGATGAGATCCCACATACCAAAATACAAATACAGCGGGAGGGCAAAGAGTCAAAAGAAGCAAAGGGACTAAATTTTGATGGACCCAAGGATTGTTACGTAAAGATGGTGCTGACATTGCGATTACCTCATGTGTAAATACGGGACAGTCGACCATTTAAAGAGCAAAGCAATTCATAGGGAACGGTGTCAGCAATCAACGCCGCATCCTCCAGTGAAATTCGTTGCATTCCTTGTCTACCGATCAATGTCACTTCGTCCCCAATATACACTTCGTTCATTCCGATATCAACCATAAATTGATCCATGCAAACAACGCCGGAGATCTTGTATTTTTGCTCTCGAATCAAAACAAATCCCTTGTTTGAGAAAGCGCGTCTGTATCCATCTCCGTAACCAATCGGCACAGTCACAACGCGCGTTTGCTTAAGTGTTTTATAGGCATGTCCATAACTAATCCCCATGTCCGCTTCTACAACTTTAAAGTAAGAGATTTTCGCCTTCAAAGAAAAGCAAGGGGCAATCTCCCCTGAAATATCTTCACTCCCATCGGGGAAATATCCATAACACAAAAGTCCGGGTCTCACCATATCAAAATAGGAATCGGGATAAAACGCAACGCCACCCGAATTCGCCAAATGCCAAATGAGATTTTTCTCCTTAAAACACTCTCTCAGTTTATGAAACTCTTCGATTTGTTCGTAAGCAAATGCGTTATTGGGCAAATCTGCTGTGGCAAAGTGGGAATAGACGCCGACCAATGTGAATCCCTCTTGCTTTAAGATCCAGGGAAGCAAATCAAAGGCTGTCTCCATCCGAACGCCCGTTCTTCGCATTCCCGTGTCCACTTCTAAATGGACGCGGCACTTTCTTTGCAACCGCGCGCAAACAGCTAAAACCAAATCCGCTTTATATCTAGAGCTGAGAGTAAATTCCAAATTCCACTCAATTAAGGATTGAATCTGATCCTCATGAATCGCCCCCAGAACAAGGATCGGAAGAGAGACTCCTTTAAGACGGAGCTCAATCCCCTCTTTCAAGCAAGCAACGCAAAGATAATCGACCCCCGCTCCTTCCGCCGCCATCCCAATTTCGCAAAGGCCATGTCCATAAGCACCTGCCTTAACGCAAAGACAAAACAAACGCTTCCCAATTCGATTGCGGACAGCCTTTAAGTTTTTCTTAAACTGCACGAGATCGATTTCAATCCAGGCGGGATGAGGAATCATTTGTTGAAGATAGGAATGCATGGAAACCATCCTATCATTATATTTTTTTTAGCTCAAAAAATAGCGAAAAAAGTGTATTATACCGTTCGTAATTCATTAAGGGATCGGAATGAAACGACG
>CAZQNB010000005.1:0-443 GCA_964594545.1 uncultured bacterium
TGCCGGGATAAACAAGAAGCCAAAAAAATCATTCATGGGTTACTCGATCAACGGCGTATTGCTTGCGCATCTATTTTCCCCGAAGTCGAATCAATCTATCGCTGGGAAGGGAAAATTGAAGAGAGCCAAGAAGTAAAGGTCATCCTCAAGACAACTCTTAAACATTTTGATGCGGTGCAAAGCTATATTCAAGCGCATTGCAGCTACGAAGTCCCAGAGATTTTACAAGTCGACATTCCCCAGGGCAATCCCCGTTACTTAGCGTGGGTAGTTCAGGAAACATCTATCAATGGCGTTGTTGCATAAATATTCACCACAGAGATAGACACCACAGAGGCGGGGGGGGCCCCCCCCCCCCACACATGTTATGGGGGGGGGGGGCGCCCCCCCCCAGTTGGGGGGTTGTGGGTGGTGAAAATTTGTTGTGGTGAGGTAGAAAAGCC
>CAZQNB010000005.1:453-27721 GCA_964594545.1 uncultured bacterium
AAAATTCTCCCCCACAGTGATAGACACCCCCGTGGCGGTTCGCCCCCGCCCCCAAATGATTTTTTCTGGGGTGCGGGGCCTCCCCGCCTCTGTGGTGTCTATCTCTGTGGTAAATTTTTCTTGGGTAACGATCTAAAAGCCACTAAAAAACTTCTTCAACGAATAGAAAAATGAGAGGTTAACCTCTTCTTTTGCCACAAGCTCCCCCACCTCTAAAATAGTCCCATTTGCATCGCAAATCTGCACTTGCCCCACTTTTTGCCCTTGTTTGATTGGAAGATCTATCTGATCCCAATGGACAAACGCTCTGCATACAGGCTCTTCTGAAGGAAAATAAGAAATCGATACATCCTCTTCAAGAACGGCTTTAAGAGGCATTTTTGCATCCTCTCTTGCATGAGAAAAGAGATGCTCTCGGCTGAAAAACACCCGATTCTCCAACTTTTCAGCAAAGGCTCGATCAAATAGACGAATCGCATCGGCATAACGAGCTTCTTTATTTTCACACCCAAGCAAAACAGCAATCAATGTTCTTCCCTCGCTTTCTGCTGCGCCAACAAGCGTATATTTAGCTTTAGAATGGAACCCTGTCTTAACACCGATCGCCTTTGAGTAAAAATATTTACCCGGGCGAATCAGTTTATTGTGAGAAACAAGCTCTTCAGCCGCCTGCTTATTCGTCTGAGGCTTTTTATAATAGGCAGCGGAGACAATCTCTCGAAATTTAGGAATCTCTAAAGCCCGTTTCGTAATTAAAGCCATGTCATAAGCTGTGGTGAAATGATCGTCATGATGTAAACCATGAGGATTGCAAAAATTTGTATTGCTACAGCCTAAATACCGGACATAATGATTTAATTCCGAAGTAAATTCCGGAATGGAAGACGATAGATTTTCTGCAATCACATTCGCCGCATCATTGCCCGATTTGCGCATGAGACCAAACAAAAGAGCATCTAAAGAAAGAGCCTCTCCCTTGACAAGCCCCATCTTCGTCCCATCGACTTCTCCCCAGTAAGGAGGAAATTCTCCACTTCCGTTTTGCGGCTTTATCTTCAAAGCCTCCGATGTCACATTCAACGATTGATCTAACTGCGCGTTTTTTTGATCTAAAACATAGGCAGCTGTTGCAATTTTTGTGATACTTGCAGGCGGCATGGGGATATGGGAATGTTTTTCATAAAGGACAGCCCCCGTCTCCGCATTCATCAAGATAGCGCTGCGCGCTGACACCTCAACTTCAAGAGGAGAAGAATTAAGCGATAAAGCAAAGACAATCGAAAGCCAAAAACATTTCACAACCTGAACTTTGGGTTTATTTTTCCGGAGATTCAAAGATCTTACGAGAGCATTTTTCCGTTTGGAGCCGAAGGCAAGGGTGGGCATCCCCCCTTGCTGAGGCGAAAACGGGAAAAGGCTCCGTAAGATCTTGAATATCCGAAAAATAAACTCAAAGTTCAGGTTCATATGTCGTCTGGAGAAAAAGAGGCAAAGGCTTGTTTGTTTCCCTTTGCAACTTCGGCCTGCGCTTGAACGGGCGAATAATTTGCAAATTGAGCAATCTCCTTGCGAAATGCCAGGTGAACGCTTCCAACGGCCCCATGTCGATTCTTTGCGATGATCACTTCAGCAAGGCCCGGCTTATCATACGGATCGTAATATTCTCGTCTAAGCAAGAACATCACAACGTCACTATCTTGCTCCAACGATCCGCTCTCTCGAAGATCGCTCATCATCGGGCGGTGCCCTTGTCTTTCTTCGACTTTTCTAGATAACTGCGCTGCGCACAAAATAGGGACGTTTAATTCTCTAGCTAAATTCTTGAGCATCCTCGAAATTTCAGAAATCTCATTTTGCCGATTTTCCATGGCCCGATTTGTGCCGGAGCCGCTAATCAATTGGAGATAGTCGATAATGATAAATCCAATATTATACGCTTCTTTAAGACGCCTTGCGCGCGCTCGTAAATCGGTGATTTTAAGACCTGGCTGATCATCGATAATCATCGTATGTTGCTGCATCATATTTACAGCAGCGACAACGCGCTGATACTCGGCGCCGTTGAGTGACCCGGTTTGAATCTTTTCAGATTCGACCTCTGCCTGGGAACAGATCATTCGATGGAGAAGCTGCGGAGCTCCCATCTCTAAAGAGAACACAGCTACGGGGATGTTATTTTTAAAGCAGATATTTTCCGCAATTGACGTCATTAATGCGGTTTTCCCCATCGCAGGGCGCGCGGCCAAGATCATTAAGTTCGAGGGATTAAATCCATTGAGCAACTTATCCAAATCAATAAAATGGGTAGGAACCCCAGTCACGCTTGGCGCGTTCGGATCTCTTTCTTTAAAAGTCTGCTGTCTTTCTTGGAGCTCTTTGAGGTACGGGATTTTAGATTCCGCCTTAAGACCTGTGATCAAATCCTTGATCATGACACCGGGGCTGCTCTGCTTTTCCTGCGATATTTGAAAGAAAAGCGATTGCGCATGATCTAAAGAACTTAGCACATCAGACGGCTCATCCATCGCGTCTTTTTCGATCACTTGGGCTGCATTGACCATCCGCCGCAAAATCGATTTTTCAATGACGAGATCGACATATTCTTCAATAAAGGCAGAGGTGCCTGCATACTGAGCAAGAGTAGTTAAATAGCTCACTCCGCCGACAGCTTCGAGCCTTCCCTGTCTTTTCAGTTCTTCGGCCATTAAATGAATATCGGCAGGTTTGTCAGAGATGTACGCTGTTTTTAATACGGCAAAGATTGTTTGATGTTCAGAGTAATAGAAATCAGCAGGCTGCATCTTATCTGCTGATACGTTAAGAGCATTAACGCTTGTCAACATACAACCTAGGACCATCATCTCCGATTCTTTAGAATTCGGAGGGATACGCATCTTTTTTTCCATTTCAGCCATAGAACTCCACGAAATGATTAAATTATTTTGATGCTATCATAAAAAGAAATGAACGGAAAGAGAGGGATTCGAACCCTCGATACCCTTTAAGAGGTATGCGTCCTTAGCAGGGACGTGCTTTCGGCCACTCAGCCATCTTTCCAAACACAAGAAAGGGTCAATTTTATGCTACATCACCCCTTTTCAGCAAGCCCTGTTTCAAATCTTCCGGAACTATGATGGTAGATATTGACCCCCCGGTTCAAAAAACACCTTAAAGGTGTTTTTTGAACCGGGGGGTCAATATCTACCATCATAGTTCCGTTTCTTTGTTTTTTTAATTACTAATTAACTTAATTTCATTTAATATTTCAGACTAAATATTAGGATTTTATATGATTACACAAATTTGTTGGAATAATGCTAAAAGCAGTTTGAACTACTATAGCCCACACCTCTACAGCAAAATTTATGTACAACCTTCAATCTGGGTGGAAAGGAATATCACTCTTAGAATTCCTGAAAAAATTGTCTCGACAATGCATAAAATATACTACGTTGTAGAGAGCATCTTTTTTCAACTTCTTACAATCGGCGCCGTCACTCTAGGATTAAAGTCGTTAAAAATGAATCTGACTAATGAAATAGCGCCTCATGCAGGAGCTATGCTCTTAAGAGACCTCTATAACAGTATAGTCGATTTCCAGGATCCGAATCATTTTGTTGAGGATCTAAACCATGCATATTTGAGAGGAAAGTTCACTCCTGTCTATTCCGATAAAAATATAGAGGCTCGAATAGCTATGCTAATCAACAATAAATCAAATGTCATGTTAGTAGGAGAGCCCGGCTCTGGAAAAACAACAACAGTTTTATCCCTTGTAAAGCTTTTGGAAAGTCCCGAATGTCCTCCTTCTTTAAAAGGAAAAAGGATTTATCAAATCAATCTCAATACGCTCCTGGAAGATTCAAGTAATTATCTGATGAATCTAAATATGTTCCTTAGCATAGCTGCAGACCCACAAGCCATATTTTTTATCGACGAGGCGCATCGCTTGAATGAAAGGATTCATGGTCATAGATTAAGCAATTCTCTAAAGCCTTTCTTAGAATCGCAAAAGATTACATTCATTGGAGCCACCACTACAAAAGAATGCCAAGAATGGTATAAAGAAGACTCTGCAATGGCGCGCAGATTTTTTACAATTGAAATGCCGGCAAACAATCAGGGACAATGTTTAGACAAACTAAGGGCTAAATACTTAACTGATTCCGGGAAGACTTTGCCCGATAATATTTTAGAAAAAGCGATCAATTTGGCAGAAAAATACTTCCCAACAGAAGCTCTGCCAAGCAGCGCAATCAAAGTCATCCAAGGTGTTGAGAGTGCAAAGAAATATGGCAATAATTTTGAAACAATCACACTTGCCGATTTTCAATTTGCAGAGAAAACAGGAATCTTTTCTTCCCTCCGTTATTAACCTGAGTTTTGGGTTCGTTTTCCTCGAAATGACCCCAAAATTCAGGTTATTAGACCTCTTCGAAAGAGGTCTAGTTCCTTAAGATTTATCTTTCAAGAAAGCATCAATTTTATCTTTCAAGTCTTGTTTGCTCATAAAGCCAGCATATCGCAAGGATAAAGTAGGTTGGCCTGCTTGAAAAATTAAAACAGTTGGCAATGAAGCAATCTCAAACTGCTCAAGAGCCTCTTGCTGTAAATCAAAATCAACGGTTGCAAATACCATTTGATCAATATAATTTTGACCGACGCTTTCAAAAATAGGGCCAAATATGTGACATGGTTGGCACCATTTTGCAGAGATGTCGAGAATAACTGGAACTTTAGAAGTTTGAAGGCGTTGCAATAAATCCTCCTGAGACCATTCAAGAACTACGCTTTTCACAGGAGCTGTTTTTTCGGCGACTTTATAACTTAAAGAAAGTTCCTTAAACGCTTCTTTTAGCCCTTGCATCTGCTCTTGCTGATACTGACCTGATGACCGAGAGTGCTTATCCCACACAGGATTTTCATAAATGAGTCTCAACTCATGAATCTCTTCGTCTGTACAAGACTCGTCAAATGGCTTAGAAAATTTGCTCAAGTGGTCATCAAAAATTGTCCCCATTTTTTGGATTAATTTTTTAGGATCGATCACTTTTCCACTTTCAGCAATTGCGTCCGTTGCAGCCTGGTTCACCCATGAATCAGGGAAGAAAGATTTTTTTAAAAAGACCTTCATGTCATCTTTTCTTATTTGGGCTGCATCTCGTGTTATTCCATTATTTAGCACACAGACCGCACTACAATCTTCGATACTGTCAGTGATTGTAAAGTCCGCTGCGCATTTTTTGAATGCATCTCTTATTTCTTGCAGACTGGAGTGATAACCTGAACCTATTCGCACTAGCAAAGACATTACTTTGTTTAACACAGGGTTTTCATGAATAAGTCTCAACTCATGGAGCTCTTCATCTGTAAAAAAAGACGGATCATCTAAAGGCTTCGAAAATTTATGCAAATAAAGGCCGATATTTTCTTTCATTTTTTGAGTTAATTCTTCAGGTTCAACAGCAGTTTTGCTTTCAAAGATTGCCCCCGCCGCCATCATATTTATAAATGGTTTAACCTGATCACTAAAAAACATTCTTTCTGCAATAGCTTTGATATTATTTTGTCTAGCTTGCGCAGCAAGAGATAACACCTCATTATTCAATCCACAACCGAATGCGCTACAATACCTAACAACAGTACTTGATATCATAAAAACCTTTATTTAATAAATTCAACATATAGTATACACAACAAAACCGTATTATCGCAACTTCTCTTGTTATTTAAAAAATAACTGTTGTTTATTTTATTTTAAGAAATTCTTTAATAACTCATTATTACTGGCAGAATCGGCAATTAGTAAAAGAACCCCCCTATCCTGAGAAGATAGTTCTTCTTTATGTACGGACCTCCCTGCACCCTTATATACGGACCCAACCCCGTTATGTACGGACCTCCCTGAACTCTTATGTACGGAGTCAGGCAAATACAGAAGGCTAAATCCTGAAAACCAACCCCGAAGTTTTTGACTTCGGGGTTCTTCGGGCATAGGCCAGACTCTTCAAATGACTCTTTTTTAAGTCATTTCCATCCCGAAATACGTTCCTTAAAACCCGATGTTCGCAAAGAACTTTTAACGACCATTTGTTGCAAAACCTCTTTTTTCCCGATCACTTCCCACTTCTTCTTGGCTCTTGTCGCGGCTGTGTAAAGAGCCTCTTTGCCAAACGATTCGCTCCCCTCCGGGAATATCGCCACCACCTCATCGAATTCGCCCCCTTGGCTTTTGTGGATTGAAAGGACAAACGAGATCTCATAGGGAGGCGGATTGACAAGCGGCGCAAGAGCTGTCTCCGAAAAATAGGCGATCCCTTCAGAAAGATGGAGCTTTTTTTTCTTCTGCCCGATCAAGACTCCGCACGACCCATTATATAGATTTAAATGGGGTGTATTGACCGTTACAAGAATCGGAAGCGCCCACCACCATCCCTCTAAGCACTCTTTTTCCATCCGTTCAAACAGTTTTCGATTGATCTCCTCAAGACCATAAGGCCCTTGCCTAAGCGCATTGAGGACCCGAAAGGCGTTTACCTCTTGCAAAAAGGCCGCAGGATCCATTTTTTCCGGCGACATCTTGGGTTTAATTTTTTCGTAGAGAAGATCAATGATCCCATCAAAGGTTTCTGTGACCTTGACAGACGAGAGAAAAGAAGGAAAATCCCCTTGCAAAATCGCTTGGGCCGATTGCTGCAGATACGGATCTTGCGTACGCATACATTTTTTTAAATGAACCCCGTAAAGATCTGCCATTTCAGCAAAAAGCCCGCCGAACTCCACAGGAGGAAGTTGGTTTGGATCTCCCATTAAGATCAATCTTGTTTCATCCCCGATCGCTTCTAATAGGTGACACAGCATGGATACGTCCATCATTGAGGCCTCATCCACAATCACAAGATCCGCATCAATCCGGTTTTTGGAAAAAAGCTGCGTCCCATTGGGCCGTAGTTTTAACATCCGGTGCAGCGTCATCGCCTCGCAATCCAAAGGGCCTTTTGCAAGAAGGGAAGATTGCAAATGTAAAGCCGCTTTACCTGTCGGCGCAGACAAGATAATCCGCAATTTTTTCTTCTCTGCCTGAACGCTTTTCGCAAGAGCTCTCACAAAGACCCCGGCGGTATATGTTTTCCCCGTTCCTGGCCCTCCGCAGACAATTGAAAACGGGTGAGAAAAAAGATGCTCGATGACTTCTTTTTGCTCTATTGAAAGAGGCTCTTCCAAATCGTACAGAAAAGCTGCCTTCCGGTTTTTAAGTCTTTCTATTTGGGCAAGGACATAGCTTTCAAAGACCCAATTTTTTTGGATATAGTACCGGTCTTGATCGCGAACAAGCGGCGCCTTGGGAAATAAAGACGACCCTTCTTCCAAAACAGAGGGAGGCAGCTCCGGAGAGGTTTCACTTTTTAAGCAAAGATGCCCTTCTCTTGCGCTTTGTAAAATGGAAGAGATAAATTGCCCTTTCTCTTCGGTAAACGCATCTTTTAAAAGGCTTTTTGCAAAAAAAGTATTAAGCGTACGTTCATCCATAATTTTTCCCTTCTTTTTCCGGAATGAAATGAACGTAACAGGGGTAACGCAAAAATAGATAAAAAACGCCGCCAAACATCTCGAGACTTCCAAAATGGCGCCGCATAGCTTCCGCATATAATGATGCCTGCAACTCATAGTCATGCGCCTTCATCATTTCGTCAATTCCGTCCGGAGTTCCTTTATTTAGCTGATTTGTTTTCCAATCGATGATATAAAACCTTCCATGGTACATGAACACAAGATCGATGAATCCCACCACATAATGGGGCTCTTTTACGTAGATAAATTCCATTTCCGCAAGAACATCTTCTCTTTCCAAATCTCGCAAAGAAAACGTTCGCTCCCCATCGAAAAGGGGAAGCGTGATTGTTTTGCAAACAAGCGTTTTGACAAGTTCTGTCCAAGCATTTAACACCGTGTGTCGAAGTTTTTTTTCAACAATCTCTTCGATTGCCGAATCGTGTTTCCACGCACATTCTTGCTCATCAAAAATCGCTTCAAAAATTGAGTGGATGATCGTCCCCGTTTCCTTACCTCGCGGGAGATCATTGGGGTCAGGAGGTTCCAGTTCAATTTTCTGCTCGCGCGCAAGAGAGGTAAAGGATTGAATATACGAAGGGGTATACAAAGGCGCGCAAAGAGATTTTGAAATATCTATCGATTTTTCTCTGGGTGTAAATGAAGGTAATAAGAAGGGAGACGGGAGCTCTTCATAGGAAATGTGCGCCGTTTTAGAAAGTTTTTCTAAGTACGGAATAAAGGGGCCAACATCTCTTTCAACATGGTGGCAGAAAAGCTCCATCGGAGATTGTTTAGCGCCCATTTTCTTTTGCATATACGGGACATAAAGCCGTTTTTTTGCGCGCGTCATCGCAACATAAAGCTGTCTTAATTTTTCGGCGTCTAGCTCTTCTTTTTCCTCTTCATCTGACGGAGAGGGCGTTGCAAGAGCTAAAGCAAAAACAATATCGAACTCAAGTCCCTTGCTGATATGAAGAGTCAGTATCTGCACAGCGTCTTCCTCCTCATCCATTCTGCGGCGAGCGCCTTCCTCGACCTCAAGCTTTTCAAATCCATTCAAAAACCGCTTAAGACCCTCAAAAGAAAATCCTTCCCTTTGCTCCCAGGCAAAAAGCTCTTCTATTGACTGAGACAAATCTGCGCTTATTAAATCTCGAGAAAAGTACTCGCAGAAAAACTTCGCAAGGCCAAACGTTTCTAAAAACTCATTCCAATATAAAAACGAACGGCTCGTTGTATAGGGCCCGTTTTCTACAATTTTAGCTAAATTCTCATCATAGGGAGACAAGATGGCGTCAAATACTTCCCGAAGAGATCTAAAGGCAAACGTTTCTGCCAAAGATTGATGACTTTTAGCAACGCACGGGATCTGCCTTTCTCGTAAAAGATCGACTGCTTTTTGTAATTCGAAACGATCTTTCACCAAAATCGCAACGGATTTAAATTGGGACACCTTTAATTTCTCTATCTCCAAAACCGTATAGGGAAGGAACGTATCTTCAAAGCAAGCATCCAAGCCTCCGATGATCCAATGGAGCGCTTTTTTCTCATCTTGAAAGTCTGAAGAAACTGCGCTTCCCGCCTGCACGGGCGTATAGGCAATAAATTGATCTTTTTTGGGTAATGGAAGCCAATTCCTTGAAAAAAGGGAATTGAGAGAATCGATCATTTCAGGAGAGGATCTAAAATTGGTATCCAGTTGATAGAGATTTGCGTCTCCGAGCATCTCTCTTGCTTGATAATAGGTGTACACATCCGCTTTACGGAATCGATAAATGGATTGCTTTGGATCGCCGACTAAATACAGAGCTTGAATATGTGGACTTTTTAAAAACGCCTCCCGAAAGATCTCCCACTGCAAGGGATCTGTATCTTGAAATTCGTCGATGATGACCACTTTGAATCTCTTTTGCAATTTCGATAAAAACGGCATTAACCTAAGCGCCTTTTTCATCTGCTCTAAAATCTCATCGGGCATGTAGATGCCATCTACAGAATAGTGTATTTTTTCCCACTCTTTCCAAGAACGGATAAGACACCCAAGAATGCTCTTTTGATCGGAGGCCACTTCAATTAGGTCTTTTAACTCCTTTACAGCCCAATCAAAAAATCCCGGATAATGGAGAAATTTGACCTCTTTTGGCTTTACCTTCCGATTGTCGGGAGAGAGAAATGAGAACAAACTCCCCCCGTGCCAAATGAGTTTCCGAAAAGCTAAAGGATCCCGAGGCCCATTTAATGCTTGGCAAAGAGCGTGAATTTGGGCCTCGAAATCGCCCTTCTTCGCCTTATATCCGCCCCGTATGGCCTCAAAATCTTCTAAAAGCAGATCCTCATCAATCTCCCCCGGCTTCAACGCTAAACAAAATTGTTCATAAAGCTCTTTAAACGTTAGCAGAGGCTTTTCCGGCGCCCTCGAGTGCAAAAGATGCGTCCCCAACTCTTGCATGGTATCAAACTTTTTGAGCGCTATCGCAAGCTGCTCGGGGCAAATCACTTGGGGGTCAATACCTTCATGCCAAAACAGGCTCAAACCTTTTCGCATTATTTTTGTTGCCTCTGCCGGATCTTCAGCATCCTGCAGAGAAAAGAGCTGACCCGCTTCAAAGGCAAACTCTTTGAGCATCCGAAAGCAAAAACTGTGGATTGTGAAAATCTGACACCTGTCAAACCCTTTTAGGGCCTGCGTTAAAAGGAAAATCGCCTCTTTAGATCCCACATAAGGCAAAAGGTAAGCAAGAGGCCCCGATTCAACAGCAGAAGAGACGCAAGAGAGGGCCTTTTCCAAATTAGAGCGAATCCGGGCCTTTAACTCGCGGGTGGCAGATCGAGTGAACGTGACGGTCAAAATCTCTTCAAGGGGGATTTCTTTTAAAACAAGCCGGACAAATACGTGCTCGATCGCAAAGGTTTTTCCCGTCCCGGCAGACGCCTCAAGCAAATGGGGCCCAAATAAAGGGGTATCGACCGCTAAACAATTAAATCTATTCATCCTGGGCGGAGTATATCGCAATCAAATGATTCAATAAAGCCATACTCAAAACAACCCAAAACGTCTTAATTTATTATTAACACTGCCTTTAAATGGGAGATTCGTCTAAAATGCCCCGACATCAATCCTGCATTTCGAGGAAATTTCATATATGCCAGTACCGATCAATATTGACTCTCCCCAACATCCAACACGGCCTCCGTCAGAAACAACTTATGACGAATATCAGCCCTCCTCCCAAATTCCTACATTCCTATCTAGACTGTTCCCATTCAGTACCTATGGAAATCTTACGGAAGCGAATAAAACAATTGAAGACTTGCGCAGGCAATTAAGTTTCACGCGGTCCTTGATTGAGTCGATGAGAGAGGATCGACGAGAGGAAAGAGAATTTCGGCGACAAGAATTTGAACAATTCCTCAACCACCATACGCCTAAAATTCAAAAAATTATAGATGAGTCTAAAGCAGACAGAAAGAAATTTCTAAATGCAATGGAAAGAATTGAAACGCATACAGAAAAACTTGAACGTCCCAAAACAGGGTCACTCTTAATCATCGACGACCTAGACACCCCTAAGGAACAATCCGAAAGAATTCTGCGAAGATCTGAAGAGATCGAGAGAACCGTCCAAGAGACTCTCAAGAGTACAGAAAACGAAGCAGTTCTCTTTATTCAACGCGTTTGGAAGGGGATTACAGCCACAATCTGCTGCTTAGGTATTTACACCATTTTAAAAGATCTAATCTGTTGGTCGAGAAGATATTTTTTAAAGGCATGATAATATATAAGGCACTATGATTCCTCCAGATTCTTCAAATAGAAACCACCTCCCTATAGCAGAACGGCATTTCCAATTAACATTTAAAACCCGGCCTTGGGTGCAAAAACTGCCCTCTCTCAGATCAGAAGTAATTAGTAATTTAAGACAAGTAAACGCGCACAATCCGATAAGCGAACTACTAAAGCGAAAACTCGATAGCATAAATAAATCCAATCGTCTGTTAACTGAAACTGCGAGAAACTTGTTCAACAAGTATTCACCCGATCAGGGTCTACAACAAATCCCTCAAGAAAACATAAATAACAACGCAGCTAATAAAAAATTCAGGACGGAAAAATTAGAGGCTCTCCTAGAAAAATGCGATACTGCTATAGACAATCACAATAAAAATAAAGAACAGACTGAGCTAAGACTAGAACAACTCAATGCAGCAATAGAAGAAAACCATTCAGCAAGATCTAAGTTATCAGCGTCTATTAACCGATCAAAAAATATCTTCAAGGTACGGCTGCTCAATTGCATACCTAATATAATTAGTGTTTTCATTTCTTGGATAAAAAGCTTTTTTATCAAAGAATAATTCCGGTCTAATTTTTCATAAATATTCAACTGGATTGAAATTAGGACTGTATGGGAGCAAAAAAGCGTAGTTGTATTTGTCGGATGAACCCGTTTTATGGAGGATTTTGAAACAATCTAAAATTCTCTCTAAATAGATATCCAGAAATACAATTAAGCGCAAAATTGTTTATGGGTATTCCTAAAACAATAAACACTATACCCAAAACTAGGCCCGAAAATGACCCTTCTAAAATACTTTCGGCAAGACGCTGAGATCCTGTGAGCTTTGTGAGTAATTGTCGAGGGTAAACAGATCCGCTCCTCAAACAATTAAGGGCTGCGGTTGCAACTCTTTCTATTTTTTCGTCAAACTCACAAGTGAAGGATCCTGAAGGGATTTCGTTTATGTTTGTGGTTCTCGACTTTGCTTGTATAGAGGTCATCTATTTACCTTAAACTTTGAAAGAGGCTTATTTTAGCGGGAAATTTTGATTCTTGTAAAGAAGTTAAAGACTGCTAATGATTAAGTTTATATTGAATTGTTTTTCGTATTGCATAAAATTTCCAACAAGACATAAGATCGTCCTATTTTTTAAATTAAAGAGGATAAAATGTCAGTTTCCCCAACTTCAAAAAAAGAAGCAGTTATATATAGAACTTCTGAGGTCCTCTCTGAAGCTTTTGTGCGCAGTACCGCAGCCCCTGCTCTTGTAAATGCAGTTCAAATGGCTGGCCAGGCTTGCCTGAATAATCCTCCTCTGGTAGTTGCAGGAGCTCTGGGTGCAATTGCTACAAAAGAATTGGTCGATCGGGTAGCTCCGCATGTTAGACATATTGCGGATCCTGTGATTAAGATTACTCAGGAATACCCTAAGACAACGGCACTGTCTGCTTCTTTGTTGTGTTGCAAGTCCCTGCCTTGGGCTGCAACAGGAGAACCTACTGGCGTAGTAGTTGCTGGGATTGCCTGCTCAGCTACGGCAATGTCTCTTTTGGGGTATTTGATTAATGGCAATCCCAAGGAATCAGAGGCGTAATCTTATGGGAAGAATCGCCGATGCTATTTTTTATGGGGCTGTTTCTGGATCCGCTCGAGGAATGTCAAACTATCTTGAAACATCCTCAAATTCTGAAAAAAAAGTACAAAGCGTTGCAAAAGAGAGTTTAACGAATTCTTCTGGGGAGTGCCCTCCGGTAAAGACGTGGCCAGATGGACAGGATCGACATATTGTTGGTTCGAGAAAGCCGGGATCGCCTAATTCTTTTATCCCAGAGTCAGCGCAAATGCCCACATTGGTTCGGGGCGTTGATAATTCTGAAAATTCTTCTCAAAATTTATATAATTCAAAGACAGTTCAGACAACCCAAAAAGAACTAGAGTGTCCGATCTTGAAAACAAACCTTGATCGCCAATCCGAAGTACCAGCCGGAATTAAAGAGCAAGACTCTCCTGTTGATTCCCTCCCAGCAATTAAAGACCCTAACGTAATAAAAGCTGCTGAACACATTGAGAAGAACCCCACTATAGAGAAAGCTCCCGATTTTGTCGGAGATGTATTCAATAAAGGCAATTCATCAGCTTCTATTCCACAGAAAATCTACGACTTTCCCCGTTTCGATGAAGTGAAAAATGGGATTAAAATAGCTTTGATGAATGCTCGTCAAAAAGCCGAGCTTCATGGTGTTCACGGTCACGATAAGATTCATCTCAATGAAATTTGTGAGTGGGTGAAACATCTGAGACAAAATACCAAAGAGGGCGGACCTCGAGGGGAAAGGCAACTCCTCGCGACCAAACTTGCGCTAGAAAATACAGTCGCTTTTATTAAAGAAATCGCGCCCCATGTTGACGCACAGGAAGTCGCTATAGCAGCTTTCAAAGAGGGAGGAGGGAATATCTTTCAGTCTAAGATTTGCCTAGAAAGACTGGCCAAGGAAGCATTAAGGGAGATAGAAATCCGAAGTCACAAAGAAGGAGTTTCTCTGAATAAACTCGAGAATATCGTTTATATCCGCAGAGCTCCCTGGGAAGTTTCTCACCCCCCAACTCCTTATGAATGGGATAGAGGAAATGAAGAAGCAAACCCCTATTCGCCATTAGGACCTCCAGGAATGAACGATCGATCTTCTTATGAATCTGGCCGTGATATCGCGATGAATGATGGCTATCAATCTGAAAGCCCTGGCTATTTTTCAAACGAAGAAGGATTTTCCAATAACAGTAACAACGAAAACTTTAACAGATTCATTTCTGAGACCACACAAACTGCAGTGCATGGTGGCACAGCTTACGGTTACGCTCTATCTGAAAACTGGTCACTAGCATTGTACGAATCATACCAAGCCGCAGGCCATGCCATTGAAGCTGTCAACGCAGGCTATGACACTTTAAAAGAATCCTCGCCTCCTGATTTTGCACCTCCCGATCCTTCAATGGCAGAATGCGGGGGGCCTGTCTTCCCAAGTTTTGATTATTCTAGAGCAAGACCCTAATCATCCATTTACACAAGAGAAATAATGAATTTTACAATCGCATTATTAGAAAAACTATCTAGCAATCTAACAACCTTCAGTAATCCCCCCTTTTATTATCCTACTGCGGAAGGGCCAATAATAGATCCAAATCTATTCTTTGGTATGTTTTTTGCACAAGTTGTATTAGGAGGCCTTATCGGCGTAGGCTTCCTTGAAAAAGGGCTTAGCATGCTTGAAGGCCGTCCCTATTCAGGACGTCGAGCAGGTGCCTATTTGCTAATTCTCTTTGGATTAAAGCATTTGAGTGGATTTCTCCATCCATTAATCTAGTCCTCAGAGGAACCCCTTGTAGGATAGAGCGCGATCAGATCTGAAAATGTGGTTTTAAGCCCTATCCAATCCGCGGACAGCTTTTCGAAAGGTGGGATTTCAAGGCGGCATTCCATCCACTGATTCACCACTGTCTCGTATCCAAATTTAAGTGCAGAAGGTTTGCGCAGCAACGCATCTGCCCAATCGGGAAGGAGCGGCGATATATGCTCTTTACACCGAAGATAATACTCCAAAAATTTCTTAAGCGACTCTTCCGGATTTGCAATCGATTTTATTTTCCCGGATTTTAATGCGTAGACATTACTCGTTTTTAATGCGCAGCAGGTAGCTAGAATCTCCGGCCAAGTTTTGAGCATCGTTCCTATTTTATCGTCGCCAAAAAGAAATGCGCCATCTTCTACCGCAAGAGGGATATTGCCCAAAATGCGAACTCTCGATCCGTTACTTAAAACAAGTTCAAGGGGGCAAAATTCCCCCTCTTTATTTCTCGCTGTTTCTAAAAATGAGATAGGCACTATTTTTTTGCCCCATTTAGAAAAGCAGTCTCTCATCGCTTTTTCTTTTTCAGAGACCTCCAGTACGAACGCTTCTTGAAAAAGCCCCGGCAATTTTTCCTTTTTCGCATCAAAGACAGATGATAAGGGCCACTCTAGTGAGGATTTTAATATTTGCGATCTTTGCACGGCAAAGGATCGATCCCCTCGGTCTTCAAGATAAATCCTATGCACTTTTTGCAAATAATATTTCCAAGGATCGCGCGAAAACGCCACAAGATCACTTAATAAAATCGTTTGATCCTCTTGAGGGACCGCCTCTTTAGCCCCAAAGGAAAAAATAGCAAAATGTTTCTCTTCCTCAATTTTGGGCTTCGGTATTTTGATCTCTATAGATTCGCCTAAATGATGCAAAAGCTCTTGAATGAGCAATGAAGGCCCCACAGGTTTTCCTTCGTCCTCTGATAAGTGACCATAACTAAAATAGAGGCACTCTTTAACATTGAGAAGGCTTTGCAAAAAAACATATCGATCCACTTGTGCAAGCTCAGGATCTTTTTTTAACAAATCCATTGACGAAGGCGTATTTTTCCTCGGGAAATGATCTTCATCCATCCCAATCATAAATAAAGCAGATGAGGGGATCACGGAGCCTTCCTTAAGTGAAGCGAAACAAATTGCGTGCAGGTGATTTCCATAAATTGTGGCGTATATCGGCTTTGCGAAACAACTCTCGATCATCTCAAACGGGCAGGGCACATCCCCTAATTTTTTTGATGATTCGCGCATCATTTTAAGCGTCTGAGAAAAAGAATCTTTTGCTGCTACATCTCTTTCGTCTTCAAAATCTGCGTGTACATATTTTTGCGCCATCTCCTCCCAAAGAGAGGCCCACTTTTCAAGAGAATATAGTTTTTTCGAAAGCGTTAAACAATCTGTTTTTAAAGACTCCAGCGTCTCTAAGCACTTTTCTAAAAGATCAAATGCATTCACACTCAAAGACTCTCTTCTTGGCCCTTCCGATAAAGTGCAGGCCTTTTGAAGCATTTGAGAAAACCCCTCTTCCCAGGAAGAGGCAAGGCTAAACATCTCCTCTATCCAAGAAGCCCAAAGAGACACTTCTTTGCTCTGTAAATTCGCTTTTTTAAAAAATGAGGCGGTCTCGACAAGGGTGATGATTTTTTCAGCGGTCCAATTTCCTTTACAAAGAGCAATCAGGCGTAAAATTCCCTGATGAAACGAGCTTTGCTTTTCAACAGACACATAAGGGAACCGATAAGGCAATCCTTTCGATGAAAAAACAAATTCAATGATGGGGACGTAAGGGGCTATATCGGGAGATAAAACAAGCATCTCTGAAAACGGGATCTTTTTTTCTACGGAAAGACGAATGATCTCATCGCAAAGAATTTCCACTTCTCGCAATTTTGAAGCCCCTGTCTTAAAAATCCGGATCGATCCATCAGAAGCCATCTGCTTTTCCTTTTGAAAGGAGATGATCTCTTTTTGCAACAACGCTAACACCGTCTCGCTTTTGGGAAGAGCGTAAACCGGCTCATCATCAAGCTCCAGGGGATCTAAAATTTTCAACGTTTCTCTTCCGATTTTCCCCAAATTCGCAAGAAGGGGCGGCGCCTCTTCAAGAAGAGATCTGAGCTCTAAGATCTCTTCAACAGAAACACCCCGATTTTTGGCTTTTTGAGAAATGTGCCTTTGCTCTTTATCTGTGCAGACATCTTCCCAAAAATGAAAGCTCGGAGAAAAGTGGTAAAAAATGGATGTGGGCGCGTTTGCTAAATACTGCCAAAAAAGGGGAGGAAGGGAGTCGATGCCAAAGCAATGGATCTGATCTATTTTCCATTTCGCTTGAGGCAAAATTTGGTTGGGCATCAGAAAAGGGCCGGACGAAAACAAGGCCTTATACAGACGGATCTGCCAGTGCGCTGGCGCCTCTTCCTCATACCGTCCATAGGAAAAAAACAAATCCGCTAATTGGATTGTTAGTTCCCATTTGCTTTGGAAAGATGCAGATAAAAATGTACTTAGTTCTTCAGACCACTCATGAGATAAGGCTTGATAAATCAACACCCGCATTTCAAGTTTTTTTGGTATTTGACGAAACTGCGAGCTGAAAAACTCATCAACAGTCGCAATTTTAACGCCCGCAATTCCACCCGTGGCACTTAAACGGGCCAATTTCAAAGAGAGCCATCCCTTTAAAAAAGGGGAAGGGACAATCACCCATTGCCTTCGTAACAGGGTCGTATTCTCAGATAACGCGGCAAAAAGACATTCCGCCAAACAATCAAAACTCTGGGAACGAATCAATTTTTTCATAGTAAGTCAAAGTTTTTTCAGTTTGTCCAGGTATCCACGAACATGCTATACTCGCCGTAAAAGGAGAATAGCAGCATGCGATGGTTATTTAGAACGAATTTCCGCTCTTTCTATCTCCTCAATGCTGCCCAATTTACAGGAGCTTTAAATGACAACATCTTCAAACTCCTTGTCATCTACCTTTTAATTTCAGTTAAAGGCCCAGCGTCTGCAAACATCATCCTTTCGCTTGCCGGCGCAATTTTTGTCATCCCTTTCCTCCTCTTTTCTTCGGCAGCGGGCGTTTTAGCAGATAGAATCAGCAAACGGACCATCATCGTCTTTTGCAAAGCCCTTGAGCTTACGATCATGCTATTTGCGTGCGTTACCGTCTATATCGAGTCAGAATTTGGCCTTTATTTTGCCCTTTTCCTCCTTGCCACCCATAGCGCGATCTTCGGCCCTTCAAAATACGGCATTATCCCGGAGCTCGTGGAACAAAAAATGGTCTCAAGAGCGAACGCATCACTCACATCGCTTACCTATTTAGCCATGATTTTGGGGACATTTCTCGCTTCATTTTTAACAGAAATCACAAATAAAAACTTTCTTGTCATCGCATTATTTTGCACATTTGTCTCTCTTGTCGGTCTATTTGCAGGGTTTGGCATCACAAAAACAGAAGCCGTTCGCTCAACAAAAAAAATCAATCCCTTCTTTTTTTATGAAATCTACCAAACCGTCAAAATCAGCTGGAAAATCCCCAATCTGCTCCCTTGTATATTTGGATCTTCCTTCTTTCTATTCATCGGCGCGTTTACCCAACTCAACATGATTCCTTTTGCGATGCAATCGCTTGGTTTAAGCGATGTAGGAGGAGGCTATCTCTTTCTTGCAACAGCCATCGGGATTGCTATAGGATCCATCATTTCCGGCAAGCTTGCAAAAGAGAGCGTCGAACCTGGCATTTCCTGTATCGCAGGCGTTTTTATTGGAATCTTTTTTCTCCTTTTATCTCTCCTCTCTTTTTCGCTCATTGCAGTCATCATCCTTCTTACCCTTCTTGGCGTTGCAGGCGGCTGTTATCTCATCCCGTTTGATTCCTACCTTCAAGTCAATAGTCCTGATGAAAAACGGGGACAAATCATCGCCGCAGCGAACTTTTTTAGCTTCATTGGCGTTTTGATGGCGGCAGTCTACCTCTATTTGGTCAGTGAAAATTTTGGATTTTCAGCGTCCAGCGGATTTGCTCTCTTAGGCGTCCTTTCTCTCATCGCTAATTTTATTACAACAGGGAGACTCTCTTCATTATTCTTCCCTTTCTTTGCAAAAAAAGTTTTAAAACGGTTTAGAAAAGTTCACCTGGTTACCGCCCTTCCCGATCCATCCACGATCATTATCTTACAGAGCAATTCTTGGCTTGATGCGATTTTACTCTATACCTATCTGCCTAAATTAAAAATCCTTACTCCGGGCAGAAAACTTCGCAAATTCCCCTGGCTCAATGGCATTTTTGACTCCATCCGAATCCTTCCCCACGAACTTGATGACAAAGCGATCGAAACTGTTGCAGATGAGATCCAAAAATGCAGAGCGAAGGAAGAGGCCATTTGCCTATTTATGCATAGAGAGGGAGATCCGTTCGTTGTAGAGTCCTATGACGCAGCGCTACAAACCCTTCATATCCCCACAGTGCGCGCCCGTATTCAAAAGAATAAATCGATAAAAAAGTTTTTGGGAATAAACTTTGTTCAAAAACACATTACCCTAAAGTTTTGAACTCTCGATAGGGGTACGCGCCGCCATTCCATGTGGGATCTGAAAGATGAGAAATTCGAACCCAGGGCATCTGTTCTTTTATAGACGTGTGAATGAACTTTTGATCTCCAATATAGAGGGCGACATGACGAATCTCTGCCGCGCTTTGCCCCCAGAAAATAAGATCCCCTGCATTTAACTCATCTTTATTGATGGTACGCAATCGAGGATCTCTGCACTGCTCACTTGAGTCCCGTTCTAACTGGATCCCCATTTGACTGTAGAGCATCTGAACAAAGCCCGAGCAATCAAACCCAAAACTCGACCTCCCACCCCAAATATACGGGATATTCAAAAATTTCTGGCTAAAAGGGACGAGCTCTTCTTTTGAAAGAGCTTTGAAAGGGGCAATTGTTCCCTTGCGCACATAAGAAAACGCCCCTAGAGGAAGTTTTACCTGAACCCAATCGGGATCCTTCTCATCAACAACCTCTATACGAACACCAAAAGGGAGGGAGAGAATAGGTCCTATTTTAATATCTTTATTTGCATACACACAACACGCAAGACAATTCACCTGAAATGAACTTTGATAGAAAAAAGAACACATTGAAGAATCTGAGAGAACCCATCCGGAATACCCATCCGAAGTTTTGATTAAAGACCACTTTTCTGACTTCTGAAATACGGTTACGTTTTCTGCAAATAGCGCTTGAGAGACGACCTCAGATTCATGAGAAGGGCCCTTTCTCATATTCAGAACGGGAACGATCACAACCATAAAACCCAATTAGAAAGAATGTTGTTCCATAAATATTTATACCAAACGCAGCAAATAAATTCATATTTAAGCCGCGTGAAAGCTGTCGATAAATCGAAGATCGTAAGTGGCATTGTATGACTTCATACTATGCCACTTACGATCTTCGATTTTCGACGCTTTGACGCGCTTAAATATGAATTTATTTGCTGCGTTTGGTATTACCACAGAGATAGATACCACAGAGAAATTTTCTCTGTGGTAAATATTTATGGAATACTCCCTAGAACGCGTAAATAAACTCTAGCTCAAACTGTTTGTATATCAGATTCGGGCCAATATTTTTATCCAAAGTCCAAGAGCACTGATAATTTGGATTTATAACGAGATTATCAGTAAACGCATAAGTTCCATCGATCGAAAAGCCGTAATAGTTCCCTTTCCCTGTCGCTGTCTTCAAAGTAGTTGCGCCGCCCGTACCGTCATTCTTCATCGTATAAAGACCGACGTCATCTGCATTGCCTCGACCGATTCCATTGCTGTCATAAGAAGGAACTGCTTGGGCCTGGACCCACTGAAAATTGGCATCAAGAGCCCAGTCAAATTTCTTTTTCACAAGACCGAGCGAAACACCAGTATACCAACCCCAATTCTGCTTTCCAAACGGCTGACCCTCTACTCCGACTTTCGCTAAAGGATCAGCTAGAGCCAAGTGATTGATAAGGGCTGCGCCATAAAATTTCACCAACTTCTTGCCCATCCACTGCGGATAAAATTGATAGGAAGAGCTAAATTGAGAGACCAAGAACCTATAGCGAAGATTCGTTAACGCATCTTCTAAGCTCGTATTCCCTTTCTCCGATTCGCTTCCGGGTCTATACCAGTCAATTAACGAATATTTCATGTTCAGGCCTACGTTCGCAATCCGCAAAGCCCCTATTTCGCCGACAAAACCGTAGTGATTGGATCGATCATTGATGATGAATGAACCTACGTTGATGTAGTAGTCGCCAATCTCTGGGAACGCCTTACTCAGGCGGAATAAGCCTCCGTCAAAAACAGCGCCAAACTCAATTTTCGAATCATAGACATTACTTAAATTTCTTCTGCCGATTTCAGAATCAAGAGTAAAAGTATCTCCGGCAACGAGACGCCCCCCTAGATAGGCCTTTTCCAAACGGATTTTATTCATTGTGCCGGAGCGCTGTCCCATGTCGTTATCGTATTCCAGCTTAATCGCAGCCCAGGATCTTTCTGTCCGGTAATCGAGCATAAGATTGAACTCAACATCCCACGCAAACATGGGGCGAAGCCCGCCATTACCACGCAACTGCTCTCCATTCTTTTCTTCACTGTTCACCTGAAACTCTGTCCGAACTTCGCCGCTTAACGAGAGATCTCCGCCAATCTCCTTCATCGTCACCATGCGCTTGTCCTGCAACCATCTCTTCAAAGCGTCCATATCCCGACTATCGGCATCGGGCTTTTCAGGAGTAAGATCCGGAGACTGAGCAAAAACCTGCAAAGTCGTTGTAGAAATAAACAAAGAGAGGAGTAATAAAAATCGTTTTGCCATGTCTCGTACCTATATAAACGTGACGAGTATAGCGGGTGTCATTTTTTAAAGCAAAACTAAAAACTAGTGGTCAATTTGACTGAAGAGCTCGAGTGCCTCTTGCGCAGTAATCCGCGCCTCAGCGCTGGGATCTAGCAACTTTTCTATCACGCCTCCAACAGGAGTTTTCAAAAGATGGGAAAAAAAATTAGGCTTCTCCGTGGCGTGATAATCACAAAGCTTCTGACAGAGCTCCTCAAAAGAACCTCCCGTTAAAGAGTTCTTCCATTCAAAAAACATCTTTCGATCATACATCCACAATAAAACAAGCCCTGTAGCAAAAGAATCCAACTTAATCGAAGGCTCAAAATCTATCGATGGATCCAGCCACAGAGAACACTTGATCTTTGCTATTTCTGGAGAGAAAAAGTTAGGAGTCCCCACAACCTTGTTTGATCTTATCTTAGGATCGATAGGCACGGAAAAGGCTAAATCACCCAAACAAATTTCCACTTCCGTTCTTTCATCATTAAGAACATCAGGACTCATTATCTCTAGATGCTTGAGACCTTCCGGAGGACGGATTAAAACAAAAAAATTATCAGGTTTTATATCTTGATGAATCCTTTTTGTATGTACTTCCGATACACATTTGAGAATGAGTCGCATAAATTTATAGCGCGTTTTTGGAGACAACTCTGCAAAATTTGAAAAAACACTGAGCAAAGATCCTGTATACAACTTCTGAATGCATGTAAATTGAGATATTTCTCCTACTCGTAAAGGGTGCTGTTTGATCGCAAGGACAGGAACTGCCCCGGAAATAGGTCTTAAAATCATATCGCAATAAACCAGAAATTCATTTGCATTCCAATCTTTCGCATCTTCTCTTAGGCGCGCCTTCTTAGTTATAAGGACAGCGACATGGGTCACAGCCTCTACAGTGCCTAAAACTCCAGGGTAAAAGGATTTATACGACCCACTTTCACAAGCCTTAATATCTCTCACAAGAAAACCCTCTTTCTCAGGAGCGCATGCCCATCCCAATGAAGTGGAGATCCAAACAGCGACAAAACGTTCCTTCGGAGAGGAGCCTGCCCAACTAGACCATACACTACACGCTCCTACTTGAGCTGCCCTAGCGACTGGAGATGCCCAATAATCCAAAGTAGGAGCGTATCCTCTCCACCGCGCAGCAGTAGCGTTCTCCTCACCGTTGTAATTATTTATAGTTCTTAAAACAATGGCACTATGATCACGAATAACTACAGACACAAAAATCTCTCACCAAAACATCCAAAAAGTCAGAACATTTTAATTAGAAACCACAATAAATACCATCAAATTCTCAACTAAAACCTTAATTGAGCGGAGAGAGAAAGACCTTCCTCAAACCAACCCCGCCATTCTACGCCCACCAAAAAGCGATTTCCATTCGAGATGCTGCACCCGCCAAACAAGCCGAGAGTGTGGCGCGCATGCAGCCTCCCCGTTCCTGTCGAAAGCCCCCAAACCTTCATCCTTGTCCGATTGATCGCCACCCCCAAATAAGGGGCGAATAGAGAAATTTTTTGGGTAAGAGCCATCCCCAATTGCCAATAGCGAAGGAGCGACCGGACATGATTTCCTCCGGCTAAAGAATTATGGGTGGAGGAACCATCCATCCAATCCCATCCGCCGGCTTGGGCATCTATCCCAAATGTCGTATCGCGAACAGACAAAATAATGAGCTTTGCATCGCCTCCCCAGATAAGTCCTCCCCGAACATTTCCCAGAATATGGAGATTTTTTTGCTGCCAGCCATAAGAAAATTGCCCGGTGCCCAGCTCGATCTGGAAATTAAACCTCTCCCGTATGCTCCAAGTGAGCAGTCCTATTTCAGATGTCCCTGAAATAAATCCTTTATGAAGGCCTAAGAAATCACTGGAATGACACGCTCGCATCCTTTTTTGGAATAATAGATCAAAGGCAAAGCCGCACTGTGGATTGGACCAGCTGGTATCTTTTATGACAAATCCTTCCTCTAAAAGCGCCGGAAGGTTGGGATTCCCAACGGGAGCTGCAAATACTTTAAGACAAAGCGCTAAAAATAGAAAAATCAAAATCTAAAATCCCCGGAGAGAGAAAAGGCCTCTTCATCCACTAAACGGGCTTCAACATTCAACATAAAATATTTCCCCGTCGATAATGTGCATCCCAAATAAATCCCGACAGGGATTCGATTCGTAAAATGATCTTTTTTAGATCCGAAATCGGCAATCGATGAGCTGATCCTGTATAAAATCGACCGCGTGCTTAAATAATCAATCCCGATGTAAGGTGTAAAAAGATCGATATGGTAGGAAACCCCCAAATTGGCTTGCCATTGCTTCCATCGATACCTCGACCCTCTTACAGATACGTTCGCCCCATCAACCGTCAGCCATAATACGTGATTATGGAGAGCAGAATAACGGGCGCCCAGCCCAAGATCCCAATTCCCATACGTATAGAGAACAGCCCTTGCGCCTACAGACCACAAAAAATCGTGATGGGTTTCCATTTGAACATTTCGCACTCTTTCCGCCATGTCTGAAAAGCGCCACTGCGCGCAAACCATCGTGGTTCCAAATACGCCATATAAATCGAGCCTTTCTAAAAGATTCAGCGTCGCAGAGCCCGAATTTGTCGTCTGCGTATACTTATCGACCGAGCCGGAGCCTTCTTCATCTTGCTTCATTTGTCCATCGACAACAAAATCTCCCTCATACCCACCGCGAATATTCGACCAACATTTTTTGGGGATAAAAAATCCTTGATGGATAACTTTGGGAGCGGATGGATTCCCAACAGGGGCTCCAAATAGATGAATCGATAGCATTGAGAGCAATAATAATAATTTCATAACCTCCGCCCTAACGACTCTCCAAAGTTCGCCTTAGTTTCCAGCCCTTTTTGAGAATTTGCGATCAGATCTTCATCAAAAGCAATCCGCCCCTTTTCAAAGAGAATCACAAGACAAGACCCACCAAAAGAAAAATATCCCTTTTCATCGCCCTTCCTAACAAAGACCTCTTCTTTATACGTCTGGAGAATTGTCCCAACACAAGTAGCTCCAACTTCCACATAGAGGATCTTCCCAAATTTGTCTGTATTAAATTCGGTCATCATTCTCTTGTTTGTCCAAAGAATGGAGAGGTTTTTCCGCAGCGCAATGGGATTGACAGACTGAAAATTGCCTAAGATCATTTTAGCTTTCCCGGGAGTCCCGTCCGCAGGAAAGTGAAATCGGTGATAGTCTGTGGGACAAAGCCTTGCAATTAACATGGAGCCATCTAAATATCTCCTTGCATAAGCGCCGTTTTGCAAAAAAGAGGCGAGATCAAACACTTGCCCTTTTACATAAAATCTCTCTACTTTAGAAAGATCTTGATAAACCAAATATCTGCCGTCAGCAGGAAGCGCTGCATGCAGGGGGTCTTGAATAATCGGCCTTTTTTCCGGTTTTAATTTTCTGATGAAAAAATCATTAAAAGAAGAAAAGGAGGTTTCTTGAAATTCCGATGTATCGATCCGGTAGGTGCGGATAAAAGGGGCAATTTTTTTCTGGCTGCTCCGCCTCTTTTGTAAAAATCCGTAAAATTTAGAAAACAAGGGAACTCTAGAGATCAAAGGGAGCAAGAAAAAAGAAAAGAGCCGAGAGCTCCAGGAATCTCCATAAATCAAAGACAAAGCCCTGTGTCCATATACGGTCTCTTCCTCTATCTTTCCGGTCTTTCGATCTACATATTGAATGTTCATGGTCAAAGACTATCTGTATAAATAGATTTTTTCAACCTCTGCAACAATTTTTCGATGTCCGGAGGAAAAGGGAAGGGAAGAAATCTGAGAAATTTGGACCCATTCACACGCATCAACAGCATGGCAATCAGAAACACTCACAACAAAGGGCAGGAGGCGCGCTTTATATCGAGTAAAGGTATGACTACATTCCGTTAATTTAGAGACAAAGGCAGCAGGCTTGCCAAACATTTTTTCAGCTTCATTCATCATTTGCGCGCGGGTTAAAGGGTTTGTCACCTCCAAAAAGGGAAATTCATAAAGATCCGCCATGACTTTTCCCAAAACCCCTTTTTTCACTAAAACAGATCCCTCACACACCACAACAAACACGTGCCGCGTCAAATTTTGGACCGCTTTTTCGCTATTTTTGATCGGCAAAGATGCCGCAATTCCAAGACGCTTTGCTAAACAGTTTTTTTCTAAAGGGCAGATTTCGCATTTAGGATTTCGGATGCAAACAGTAGCGCCTAATTCAATGAGCGCCTCGGATGTTACCCAAGGGATTTGAGGATCTAAAAATTCTTCTGTCTTTTCTTCAATCCGTTTCCGAATAGGTCCCTTTGAAACATTTTCCTCAATGGCAAAATAGCGAGACATGACACGCAAAACATTTCCATCCACAGCCGCAGCTCTTTTTTGAAACGCAAAACTTAAAATTGCACCCACCGTATAGGGACCAAACCCTCGAATCCTCATCAAATCCTCGCGAGTATCCGGGATCTTCCCGTCAAACTCTTCAACGATTTGTTTGGCAGCTAAATGCAAATTTCTCGCCCGACTGTAATAGCCAAGCCCTTCCCAAGTTTTGATTACATCTTCAATTTTTGCCATGTAAAGCGTGTTTACATCAGGGAAAAGATCCATCCAGCGGAGAAAATAGGGGATGACAACAGAGGCTCTTGTCTGCTGGAGCATCACCTCCGAGATCCAAACTCGATAGGGAGTCTTCTCCTCTCTCCAAGGGAAATCCCGTTTATTTTCCTCAAACCACCGCTCAATTTCTCTCATCTGCTATACTTTTCCCATGCGTAAAGCTGCCTTAAATACCGGACCTGACTTCCATCTTCTCGATCATATCGGGCCACTATCATCTTTAAACGACATGCCTCTTTTTATTGAAGATGAGAAGAATTTTACCCTTTCTTCCCATTATTATCCCATGGTCAAGACGGAGCATCTCCCCGATATGGAACGAAGCCTTGGATTTTTTGCGCAAAACTTTGACATTCTCTACGAATGTAAATATTGGCAACCCCATTTAAAACAGCTTTTCAAAGATCTCTACAATAAGGACATGCGCCTCATCTTTTGTTCTCATGGCCAATCCGATAAAGGATATGCCACGCCTTTACTTTCTCCCTATTCCACTCAAGAGGAAGCTCTCATCTATGGGGATCTTTTAAAAGACATGCTCCAAGAGATGAACATCTCTGCAAATCTCATGGTCACGGGAAATTACCGCCTTGCATTTTATCAAAAGCACAAAGGATTTTATGATGCACTTGCCGAAAGAGAACTCTTTTCGCGCCTGCCAAAAAACCAAAAAACAGTTCTCTACGCGCCGACCTGGAAAGACGCGGACCAATCCACGAGCTTTTTTAAAAGCGCAGAGTCCCTATTTTCCAGTTTTCCTGACAATTGGAATTTGATTGTTAAAGTCCATCCACTGTTAGAAATGCGCAATCCTGCCGAATATTACCGTTTATCTGCTTTAATCGAAAAAAAACCAAATCGACTGCTCGTGTCCGAATTTCCTCCCGTCTATCCTATCCTTGCAAAATCGGATATCTACTTAGGCGACTACTCATCTGTTGGTTACGATTTTCTCTATTTTGAGCGCCCGATGTTTTTCTCTCTTCACCCC
>CAZQNB010000005.1:27821-29532 GCA_964594545.1 uncultured bacterium
GGAGGGAGGACAAAGAGGGTCTCCAAATCATCTAGATGATCTGCAATCGGCCGGACCAAAATCGAATAGGCATACCCGCCCGGTTTTGGAGGGCTAACAGAAGTCACAATGCCCACCTGCAAGTCGGGAGGAAAAACGCCATCAAATCCCGTCGTCACGAGAAGATCCCCTTTTTCCAAAAGAGAAACGCCCTTTGGGGGAGATCCCTCAACATCGGGATGATCGAAATTAAACCCAACCCCTTTGAGCTCCAGACTCCGAGATCTCCAAAGAGGCGAACCGCTGCCGTGAACTTCCCCTTTAGCTAAATAATATTCTTCTTTTTTGGCATCGAGTTCCAGATGCAAAGATTTGAGATCTTTGACTAAACTCTCTTTCCCTTTTTTCTCTTCCAGACGATGGATTAAGGAATCCACTAAAGAGGCGACCTCTCTTGTTTGAGCGCCTCCGCGAACAGAGCGCACTGCGGGGGTGAGGCCTGAATCGGTAATGAGGCGCACTCTCGATTGTTTTTTCCCCACGTAATCGACAACGCCCAAAAGCGCAGAACCAAAAACAACGGGGCTATTTTTAGCTATAATCGAGTGGCCGAGGGTCCGGTTATCTTCTTCGCCCACATTGATCCACAAACTACTGCTCCACGAAGAGGGATCCCGATAGATGACTTGCGCCGGCATGGCCATAAGTTCAGATTGAATGAGCGAAATCAAATGATTTGCCCTTCTTTCAAAAAATTCTCGGGGCTGCAATTTGGCGTCTTCCCATTTTTTACTTAGCTCAAATTGCTCTGTAATTTTCTCATTAGAGGCTATCCATTTGGACATTTTGTCGACACTTTGGCGCAGCATCGCATTTTCTAATTCTAGCTGCGCAATTCTCCCTTCCTCCGATTCTTTCTTTTCAGCCCACAACTTTGTCGGGCGATCAGAGAGATATTTTTGAATGCCCCTAGCCCAGCCCCAAGCGGGGGCAAGAGAGGCGACAGAAAAATAACGGATTTTGTCTGCCACATGATGGGGCAAGTTCATCCAACAAAAAAGGAGAACGGCTAACACAACATACGGAATTTGTATCGTTTGCCTGCGTCTCATGGGGAAGTCACCTTAATGATAGCGTTTGCGACAGTGTCGAGATTTTGTTCATTCATTCCCGCAACGCTAATTCTTCCATTGTCCAATAGATAGATACCAAATTCATCAATCAATCGTTTGACCTCTTCTTTGGTTAAATCAACAAACATAAAAAGACCTAAATGGCCATGTAAATAGCTAAAATCCACATTTTTAGATCCCGAAATAAGCAGATTTATAAACGCCTCTCTTGTCTTTACAATTCGCTGAAGCATCCCGTCTACTTCATGCATCCATTGCTTTCGAAGAAGGGGATCTTTGATCACTTCATCTACGATGCGAGCGCCATTTGACGGCGGGTTTGAATAAAGAACGCGAATGAGGCGTTTGACTTGACTTCCCACCCTCTCCTTTACAGCGCTGTTTTCTGTAACAATAAATAGTGCGCCCACCCTCTCGTTATAGAGGGAAAAATTCTTTGAGCACGAATAAGCAACAACCATTTCTCTGCAGTATTCAAGACAAAGGCGAACGGCCGCCACATCTTTTTCAAGACCCTCTCCAAACCCTTGATAGGCGCAGTCGAAAAAGGGGATCAGTTCATTTTTTTTGAGCGCAGAAAAGATCTGACGCCACTCTTC
>CAZQNB010000005.1:29632-51083 GCA_964594545.1 uncultured bacterium
CAATATGGGCCTCCTCACGATCACCCAAACCTGCGCCCCTCTGAAGCCTCTAAAATTCACAAATCTTACGCGGGCGCAGTATACCCATTGATTCTAAATAGGGAAAGACCCTAAAATCTAACTCCAGAATCTATCTTAAATAAAATTATTTGGACAGATCCTTTCCCTATTAGGGGCGTTAGCTCACTTGGTAGAGCGCAACAATGGCATTGTTGAGGCAATCGGTTCGATCCCGATACGCTCCATTTCCTTTTAATCTCTTAAAGATTACACTTTTCCCATGCATGACATTCTCAATCCTGAACAAAAACAAGCAGTCTACCACGTAAATGGACCTCTGCTTGTCTTAGCCGGCGCAGGATCCGGGAAAACACGCGTAGTGACCCACAGAATTGCCCACCTTCTTGAAATCGGCGTAGACCCAACACAAATCCTCGCAGTCACATTCACGAACCGCGCTGCTGAAGAGATGAAAGTACGGATCCGCAAACTGAAAAATGCCTCGGTCCTTGCCAGCACATTTCATAGTTTAGGCGCCCGGATCTTACGCGAGTCGATCCATTTTCTTGGCTACCAAAACTCATTTACTATCTACGACCAAGAAGATAGCGAAAAATTACTCAAAAATTGCTTAGATCAATTGGGCCTTGGCGGCGAAAAAGGGTTTCTCAAGGAAACCAAGCTCTATATTTCTGCCGCAAAAAACGATCTTCTTGCGCCTGACAAAACAGGGAAAAATGACGTCCTCACTCGAGTCTACGAGCTCTATCAACAAAAATTAAAGACCTGCAACGCTGTTGATTTTGACGATCTCCTTTTTCTCACAGTCCAATTATTTCAAGAGCATACGGACGTTCTCTCCGTTTACCAAAATCGGTGGCAATACGTTTTGATCGATGAGTATCAAGACACGAACCTTGCGCAATACACTCTCACAAAACTTCTCGTGGAAAAACACCAAAACCTTTTTGCGGTAGGAGATCCCGATCAATCGATCTATTCTTGGAGAGGCGCTAGATACCAAAACATCTTGAATTTCGAATCCGATTTTCCGGGAGCTGTTGTGGTGACTCTCGATCAAAATTACAGAAGCACAAACACGATCCTTCAAGCTGCAAACGCGCTTATCCAACACAATGAAAATCGTTTTGAAAAGCGCCTTTGGAGCGAACTTGGCGAAGGGGATAAAATTAGTCTGTATCTCGCCCACAACGAAAGGCAAGAGGCCGATTTTGTCGCAAGACGGATCCAAAGACATGTCACGATCGATTATGTTCCGGTAGATGACATCGCCATTTTTTATCGAACAAACGCCCAATCGCGCACTTTTGAAGACGCTCTTCTCTCAAAAAAAATCCCCTATACCATTGTCGGCGGGATTTCGTTCTATGAACGAAAAGAGGTGAAAGATATTTTGGCCTTTTTGCGCCTCATTGCCTCCAATGCCGATCTCATCTCTTTTTTACGAACGCTCAATATCCCAAAACGGGGCATTGGAGCTGCCTCCATGGACAAAATTGTAGAGGCCTCGGCGAGTAAAGAGATGCCTATCTTGCAGTTTTGCGAGGAGCTTTTAGAACATCCTGAAATTGCGCCCGGCCTAAAATTAGGCCCTAAACAAAAAGAGGGGTTGCGAAGTTACCTTCGGATGATTCATCGCTTGCGCGCTATGCAGCCCACTTTAAAAATCTGCGATCTCATCAAAGAAGTGATCTCTGAAACGAGCTATCTTGCCTATTTAAACCAAGACCCGGAAACAGTCCAAGACAGAAAAGAGAACATTGACGAGCTTTTAGGAAAATCTGTCGAATGGGAAGAAGAACATGAAGACCCATCCCTTCAAAAATTTCTCGAAGAACTCTCTCTTCGCGTTCCTCCGCCTGAAGGGGTCTCTGTTCCTTCCATCAAGATGATGACTCTCCACAACAGCAAAGGGCTCGAATTTTCAATCGTCTTTTTTGTAGGCCTAGAAGAAGATCTCATTCCCCACATCAATGCAAAAGACGATGCGGCGGCAATCGAAGAAGAAAGACGCCTTTGCTATGTCGGCATGACCAGAGCCAAAAGAAAACTCTACCTTACAGCCGCGACCTATCGCTACATGTGGGGGACAGAAAGGCTCATGCGTCCGTCCCGTTTCTTACGAGAAATCCCAACGGATTATCTAATCAAATTATCTTAAAAATTTATTTGAATAATTTCCATGAGTATCGCTTTAAGAACAATCGAAGAGTATAGACAAAAAATTTCCGCCACCCCCGATTGGAAAAAAGGGTTCGAATCGCTTATTCCATCGATTAACTCCCCACAAACGACGGCGAGCGAAAACGGAAGAGATCTTTTCTGGATGTCTATCAAGGATTCAATTCTCCGTTTTAACGCTCAATGGATAAACGATACGTGGCATAAAAATTGTCCGGAAGGTCTTGTAGTTAGAGATTATGAACCTTGGAAACAGGGCAGCTTCAAATCCTGCTTTCGTGGAGTATTCTGCTCTCACAATACCCGGTTACTCGTTGCCGTTCTTATTACAAACCCGAAAAACAACAATCAGAAAGCCTGGAATGAACCCGAGGTTCAGATTTATTGGGATGCAATTGAAAGACCCCTTTCAGGAATGGTTCCGATTCATGCAATAAAAAAAGCCGGGGCCCAATTTACGTGTCTTCAGAAGTTATATTCAGGGGATCTATATAACGTAGCAAGAGAATCTATAGACGGATTATCTCAAAAAACGATTCATAAGTTGGGCGAAAAAATTCTGGAAGCGATCTCTGCGCTACATAAAGAACGATGGATTCATGGGGATATAAAACTAGAAAATATATTAATCACTACCTCACCTCCTGAGCATCTTACAGGATTCCCCTTGTTAAGCGCCGAAGTTCTCAACTGCGAAAAAACAAAAATCAAGATTAGTTTCTGCGATATGGGGTCTGCAATCAAATGCGGGAGAGATCACTCATCTACCCCGGATCACTACACGCTCCCCTATCTATCTCCTGAAAGGGCAAAATATCTTTGCGAAGTCTCTGGGGGTCAGAAGCGACCAACAGAATGCTCTCGTTCATTTAAGGATGATTCTTTTGCTACAGGTTTTGTTTTGCTCAGCTTTACTCACTTTCCTCTTTTCTATAAATGGGCAGTCTTCGATGTAAAAACTTATCTTTACACCCTTTTCCAATACCAAGATAACGAAAGTTTTGATCCTTTTTCACAACTTTCACAAACTCCCGAAGGTCGGATCATTGCAAAATTACTCCATCGTAATCCTCACCTGCGCTCAACTCCTGAAGAGGCATTACATGAGTGGAAACAAATTTACTCTCCCAAGGAAATATCTATTCCCTCTCGTTTAAACCCAAACTCTCTACAAAAAGATCCCATTTCTCAAATTGGCTTATTATGGAAATCAATCATTGGCTCGCTTTGCTGTCTAAAACCTACTCAAAACCAGACTGAACACGCGGTATAACCAATTTCTTAAATCCTCGAAGAACTTTCCCAACCGAAATGAATTTCTTCCAGTGAACGTCTCTTAAGCGCAAGCCTCGAATGTTTGGAATCCATGAGTAGGGAGCAATCACAATATTTTGTGAAAAACTCGGCGCCCATAAATCGGCGAGCGTTTTTCTACGGCAAATCGTCACTGTAGGAATCTGGAGCGCGGACGCGAGGTGCCCTAACCCTGAATCATTCCCAATCAAATACCCCGATTCATACAGATACCTTGCAAGAGCGTCAAGCGTTTCAAATCCCATCACCTTTAAACCCAAATGTTCTACATCGCGCCACTCTTCTTGCTCTTTTGGACCTCCGGGAACAAACACCAGTTCGAAGCCAAGCTTCTTTAAATGTAAAGCCAGCTTTACAAATTTTTCCTTCGGCCAATTTCTAGCCAATCTCCCGCTTGTGGGGTGGATCACAATCCGCATTGGGTATTTACGACTGACGAGTCCAACAGGTGGAGTAAACCCATTGCTCTTGGTAGATTTTGGCAATTTCATTACGTTCAGGCAGAGATTGCGCATGTTTTCTGCGACCGACGCCCTTGAATTGGTCAAACAATCCGCGTAGTAACGCTCATTTACAATATTAGGCGATGGATAGAGGTAAATCACCTTGATCTTCTCAGGAAACCGTTCTTTTCCTTGCCGGATAAGCTCCAAAACAAACGGATCTGTATCGTTTTGCACGACGAAAAACCAGTCATAGGAGGTTAAAATTCGAGGCAGTTCCTCAATCTTTGGATAGGGGTAAACGGGCAGGTGGGGAAACCAATTTTGCAACGGGCCAATTGAATTTTGATAGGTATCTACTTGCCAACCATTGAAATGCAAATTATTTGACAAAACAAGGCAGTTGATCCCATCTCCCAATGCATTATGACAAAATACGCCAGCTTTTGGTTCCATTGACTTTCCTCTCCTTATACCAATCGCAGTAAATAGGTTCATATTTAAGCGCGTCAAAGCGTCGAAAATCGAAGATCGTAAGTGGCATTGTATTGACCTAATACTATGCCACTTACGATCTTCGATTTGTCGACAGCTTTCACGCAGCTTAAATATGAATCTATTTACTGCGTTTGGTATTAGCTCGACTTTGTACATTTTTCGAAAGCGTTTTCACAATCTTTTGACCTACAATCGGTTACAGCTTCCTTCAATGGCGTGTTCAAGCCGATTGAAGGAAGCTGCAACCGATTGTAAGTCAAAATCTTGCAAAACTCGCTACCGAAAAATGTACAAAGTCGAGCTTATATGTTATGGGGAAGAAAAGAAAAAAACAATGGCGCATCTACCTAAATTACACACATCTCTTGAAAGACGCCTCTCCATGACGTTTCGGATGCAGCAGGCGCTCACAATTCTCCAGATGCCGCAACAAGAATTAAGTTCGCTCATCCAAGAAGAAATCGATAAAAACCCACTTTTAGA
The DNA here is from genome assembly GCA_964594545.1 of uncultured bacterium. GTDB lineage: Bacteria > Chlamydiota > Chlamydiia > Chlamydiales > SM23-39 > DAIDHZ01. Next base: position 34,573 of record CAZQNB010000005.1, read on the forward strand.
AGAGCTTCCTAAACGCAAACAAAATGTCCCTTTCCCTGAAATTGCCGCAACAGACTCTGTCTATGAAAGGATCCAAGAGCAAATCAGAGAAAGTTTCCCTGAAAAAACAAGTAAAGAAATTGCGCAAAAACTCTTTTCCTATCTCGATGAAAAGGGGTTTTTAACAGCAGACCTAAATGAAATTTCTGAAGAGATAGGCATTTCGATTTCTCAAGTTGAAACGATTGTATCCGTGATGAAAACCTTCGAGCCGCATGGAATTTTTGCAAGAAACCTGCAAGAATCTCTTCTCATCCAATTAAAAGCTAGGGCTCAAGAAAACACTCCGACATTTAATCTCGTTCAAGATCATTTTACAGATCTTCTCCATCATCGCTATAGCCTTCTTAAAAAAAAGTGCCCGCTGCTAGATATTGGGGAAGCCATCGAAAAACTTGCCCTATTGCAATTGCGTCCCATAGAGAGTTTTAAAAAAGAAACCATTCGTCCCATCATCGTCGATATCGCAATTGAAAAAACGGAAACAGGCTGGTCGGTAAAAACAATCGAAGAGGAAATTCCCTCCTTTCAGCTCCATTCTCATTACGACGATATTCAAACACTCAACGCCACGGAACGGGAAACAATCCAAATGTGGAGATCCCAAGGAAAATGGCTCCTTCACGCGTTGAGTCGCCGTCGAAAAATCCTTTTACAAATCACCACTCACTTAACCGCAATTCAATCCCAATACCTAAGCCTAAGAGGGAAGTTAAACCCGATAACGACGAAAGAATTAGCAGATTACTTTGGGATGCATGAATCGACAATTTCGAGAGCTATTTCTGAAAAATATGCAAAGACGCCGCGCGGCATCATCTCTCTAAAATCTCTTTTGAGCAAATCTCCGGAAACAGGCGAAGTCAAAAAGCTCCTTCTAGAGCTCGTCAATGCCGAAAATAAAGCAAAACCACTCACAGACGATGAACTCGCAAACGAAATCAATGGAAGAGGGCTCAAAATCGCAAGAAGAACCCTTTCCAAATACCGAAAAGAACTAAAAATCAGATCCGCCCAATCAAGAAAGAAGTTTAACTAACCATACTCTTCCCTGTAATTCTTTCTAAAATGCTCACAGGAGCATCTTCCGGATAGAGGAGCGCTTTGCGAGGGACAAAAAGGGTCTGCTCTAACGCATATTGCCCGGAGATCGCAGCGTGGGAGACTTGATCCGTAAACACCGCCCAACAGGAATTCGGAGGAAACTCCCAATGCGTTTTAGCGCACCCTTTTTGAAAGGCCTCACTCTCCTTTAAATAGTTGTGCATATTCAACATGAAATGATCGTAAGGGGATCTCAAGGGAATTTTAAATCCGATCTTTTTTAACCACCCCTTTACTTTCCTTTCCAACACATCTTTCATCGAATATTTCAACCCTCGAGGAAACGCAACGCCGTCTGCTCCTCCATATTTTTTCACAAGATCCTTAAAGCCATCCGAAGTGTACCAATGTCTTGCCTCGATTGGATTGATATTTGTGAAAAAGCGCAAAATTCTGCTTCCATGCATAGGTCTTGTGGGGAATGAATCTACATGAAGAAGGTCATTGCGAGCGCGGAGGCGCAGCTTTCTCCCTTTTTCTTGAAAAGGTCTAAAACTTGCATAATCTAACTTCCACTCGTTTGCATAGGGGCTTAGCAACTGCGTTAGAAACCTTTCTACGCTGCTAGAATAATTTTTTAAAACATCGTGCAATCGAAGAGCTTCTTCCGGGGTTTTCGTACTATGATTTGTCACTTTATCGATTTGCGGTTTATAGGCAATATTTTTTCGCCCCGAAGAATTTCCTTGGCGCTGCGCTAACAGAAACTCAATATCTTCGTTCGGAAACGAGAACGGAATTTTTGGAAAAAAAAGGATATTTCCCCCTTCAAGCTCTTTACAGTACTTAAACTGATTTTCTTTATTTTCCCATTCTCTATCTTCAACAATTATTTTTTGTGCCATAATTTCTACCTATAAATGCAGCGAATGAGTCGCCAACGTAAATTCATTTCATCGGTGCTAAAAATATTTATCCCCTTGGATAAATTTCTAATTTCCGCATCAGTTAAACGCAAAAGAAGGGATCTTGCCTTCTCGTCCGAATAACCCAAATCTCTTAAAGTATCAGAAGCCTTGCGCAAAATGCGGTGGCGGCGGATCAGTCGAGAAAAACCCATCCCCACCCAAATCGCAACCCCCAAAAAAAAGATTTTCAAAACAGCGCTAAGTAAACATAAAACAAAAAGAGGCCACACTTCCCAAGGATTTTGAATGATCGGGCCTAAAACCCTTCGCCAAGATCTTTGCGAAGTCATATAAGCGAAAAATTCATCCCACGGATCTTTAGGAAAAGCGCTTCGCGCCGCGTGAACCGATTCATGAGCTAAAAGTTCCCCTCGATCATACATCCCCAAAAACGAACCTTTTTTAAACGATTCTCTCAGCTGGATAGCAATCACTTGCCCGCGCTCAACCCAAGCAGCGGCTCCCTGCCAAGGAGTTAACGATGTATTCGAATAAAAAGCAGGTAGGCATGTCGGGGTAAAATCAAATAGGGTATTGAGTTGCGCATCTGCCCAAGCCCAATGCGCCTTGGGGATCGCGCTGACGCCTAGCTTAAAATAGGCAGACTTCGTCGATTCCACCCTTTGCAAAAATTGGGATTCCGTCTCAAGGGGGCCGGGAATAAAACCTGATCGATTGAAAGCGACAAGTTCCTCGTCTGTCATGCTTTATCAATTGTTTTTTTAAAAGATTCCGATCTTTGGAAGAGCTCAACAAAAGCAAAACCCCCCATCACAACAAAAGCGCTGTACGTAATCCAAGAAAACGACATTTGAAGAACAAGACCGATGAGAACAATGAACTGAAGCGCTGTCGTTATTTTCCCGGCCCGAATTGAGCGAATCACAAGAGATTTCCACCCCCCAACAACGACCGAAAGGAGGCCAAATAAGCAAACAAAAACATCCCTCGATATCATCGCCAAAACTTGCCAAACAAGGAGCTTCCCCTCAAAAAAGAGGGTGCTTAGGCCAAAATAAACAAAAAACTTGTCAGTGGCAGGGTCTAAAACAGCGCCAAATAAGGTAACAGTCTGATTTCGTCTCGCTAAATAACCATCAACACTATCTGTAATCATCGCTAAAGCAATTGCAATACAACGCAAATAATAGCTTTCAGATAAAAACAAGAAAGCGAGAGGAATACGTAAAAAAGACAAACTATTTGAAACTGTAATCATTCAAAATCACGCATATCAATATCTGCACCTAATAAGTTATACCAAATTTACCAGATTATGAGCACTACATCTTCCTCAAAAGACCAAGGAATTATTTGACTCGAGAGATCATGTAAAGCAGCTTTACATACAATCCAAGACCCAGTCGATCGCGTAGGTGACAATCAAATCGGCGCCGGATCTTTTAATCGAAAGGAGCGCTTCGTGAAACACTTTACTCGCATCGAGCCAACCCCTTTCGTGAGCTGCCATCACCATTGCGTATTCACCGCTTACATGGTAAGCCGCAATCGGCAGGTAAGTCTCTTGCCTTAATTTTGCAATGACATCCAAATAATAAAGCGCGGGCTTCACCATAAGAATATCTGCCCCTTCTTCTTCATCAAGGCGCGCCTCGAGCAAAGCTTCCCGAACATTCGCAGGATCCATTTGATAGGTTTTCTTATCCCCAAAACTTAAACTTGTTTTCAGCGCACTTCGAAAAGGGCCGTAAAGAGCGCTCGCATATTTTGCGCTGTAGGCCATAATGCCAACATTTTTTTGGCCTGCCAAATCCAAAGCATTCCGAAGAGCTTTTACGCGCCCGTCCATCATGTCGCTGGGCGCTATAAAATCAATGCCGGCATTTGCTTGCATAAGCGCCATCTTCACAAGACAGGCAATGGTTTCATCATTCAAAATCTCTCCGGAGGCGCTCACCAACCCATCATGTCCGTGAGAAGTAAATGGATCGAGAGCCACATCTGCCATGACACACAATTTAGGAAGCTCTTGCTTTAACGCATGAATCGCCCGAAATAATAAACTCTCATGACTCCACGCCTCTCTTGCATCTTCCGTTCTTAAATGGGATGCAATGACGGGAAAGAGCAAAACAGATCTCACACCTCTTTCGTATAAACGGGCAGATTCCCGGATCATTCCATCGATCGACCATCGATAAACTCCCGGAAGAGAGGGGATTTCTTCTTTTTTACCTACCCCTTCAATGACAAATATAGGGGCCACTAAATCTGCCGGATGTAAATGGGTTTCTTGCACCATTGCGCGAATCGATTCGCTTTTTCTATTGCGACGCAAGCGAATAGGAATATCTAGGGAGTGTACCATAAAGATTCTTCTGCTGTATAAAGAGACCCTACAAAGAGAGAGTATATTTGATGCGAAGCATTCTTATCCATGACTGGTTAACGTCGTCTGTAGGCGGGGGCGAAAACGTTCTTGAAGCGATCCATCGGCTCCTTCCGTCTCCCATTTATACGCTTCTTTGCAACAGAGAAAATTTGAAAAACTCTTACTTTGAAAACCTCGAAATCAAAACCTCATTCATTCAAAATCTGCCTTTTGCAAAAACAAAATACCGCAACTACCTCCCTTTTTTCCCCTTGGCAATGGAACAATTCGATGTGAAAGACTTCGATCTCATTCTCTCCTCTTCTCATTGCGTTGCAAAAGGGGTGATCACGCACAAAGATCAACTCCATATTTCTTACTGCCATACGCCCATGCGCTATGCCTGGGACATGATGGACTCTTATTTGAAAGACGCTTCTCTCGATTGCGGCTTTACCGGAAAGATCACAAAAAAGATCCTGGAACGTTTGAGATCTTGGGACGTACGTTCATCTCAAAGAGTGGATCACTTCATTGCCAATTCCCATTTTGTTGCGGGAAGAATAAAAAAATATTACGGAAGAGAGGCAGAAGTGATTTATCCTCCGGTACACACGCATCTCTACCCACTGGAAGAAAAAAAAGACGATTATTTCGTCACTGTATCGAGAATCGTCCCGTATAAAAAAATCGATCTTATCGTGGACGCATTCTCTCACATGCCAAACAAAAAACTCCTTGTGATTGGAGATGGCCCCGAGAGAAAAAAAATAGAAAGGAAAGCCACAAAAAACATCGAATTTCTCGGATTTCAATCCGCAGATAAAATGAAAAAATATGTCCAAAAAGCGAAAGCCTTTGTGTTTGCGGCCACGGAAGATTTTGGCATCGCTCCGGTTGAAGCAATGGCCGCGGGAACTCCGGTGATCGCATATGGGGAAGGGGGGGCTTTAGAAACAGTTCTTCCGGAAATAACAGGCCTTTTTTTCTTCGATCAAAGCGTCTCTTCTCTTGTCGATGCGGTAAAACAATTTGAAAAGTGCGAATTCGATCCAAAAAAATGTTCTTCCCACGCAGAACAATTTTCCCACGCAAGATTTTGTCGACAATTCCAGACATACGTGTTAGACAAGTACATCGAATTTAAAAATAAGAGACTATGAAAGCCATTGTTCTGTCGGGCGGCGGGGGGACTCGTCTTTGGCCCCTATCTAAAGACAGCTACCCAAAGCAATTTTTGCGCTTTGGAGGGAAAAGATCCCTTCTCCAAAAAACCATTGAACGACTTGAAAAAATTGATTTCATCGATCTTATCCTTGTCAGCACAAATGAAGCCTCATTCCATCTCGTACAAGAGCATTTAAGTGAAATCTCTGCAAAGAAAACGCATATTCTTCCGGAACCCTGCCGCAAAAATACGGCGCCGGCCATTGCCTTTGCCGTCCGTTATTTAGAAGAGGTTTTTTCTGCATCAGAAAATGTTCCTATTTTAGTGCTCCCTTCTGATCATTTGATCGAGCCTGAGGCCATCTTTGTTCAATCGCTTATGCAAATGAGAACAATTGCCTTAGAAAACAAAATCATTACCTTTGGCATTCGACCGACGAAACCAGAAACCGGATATGGGTATATTCGGATTGGAAAGGCTTACAACTCCTATTCTTTTACCTCAGATCAATTTGTTGAAAAACCAAATATAGAACTCGCAAAAAAATATGTGAAAGACACCCACTATTATTGGAACTCCGGGATGTTCCTCTTTTCTCCTTCTACCTTTTGGGAAGAGCTCGAGACGCACAACTTAGCGCTATTTTCCTTTTTCACCGGATCTTGCGAAGAGATAAAAAAACATTTCCCTCAAATGCCGGACATATCCATTGATTTCGCTCTCATGGAAAAATCGAAAAAAATCCTCGTTTGCCCTTTGGCTGTGTCCTGGTCCGACATCGGCTCCTGGGATAGCCTCTACGACGTATTAGAAAAAGACGAAAATCAAAATGTCAAAATCGGCTCTGTTTTAGATATCGACACAAAAAACAGCTTCATCTTTGGAAATAAACGACTCATCTCAACCATTGGAATTGAAGACATGGTTATCATTGAGACCGAAGAGGCCATTTTTGTGGGTAAAAAAGGGGAATCTCAAAAAGTCAAAAAGATCGTAGAAGAACTTTTACACCGAAACAACTTGAAGAATCGGTTGTTGGCGGCGTCGGCTTTACCTCAAAATTCTGACTCTTCAAGTTGTTTCGGTATAGCGAAGAAAAAAAAGGACCCCATACAACAAATAGACAAAGGAGAGGGGCACTCTATTCACAAAATACAACTCCTTCCTTTCCAAGAAATTTTTTATCAAGTAAAAGAAAATTTTGATGAACAGTGGATCTGTTCATGCGAAGGGGTAGAAGTAGATGGGCAACTTCTTTTGCCCGGCAAAACGGGCCCAGCCCCTGTGGGAAAAACCAAAATTACCAATACAACAGCTCATGGCGCGGATCTAATCATATTGCGCTTTGATAAAAAATCAGCTACCATCTAACGGAAGTTATGGCAAAATCATTAGTTATTGTTGAGTCTCCTGCGAAAATCAAGACGCTGCGCAAGTTTCTTGGGCCTAATTATTTTTTTGAATCATCGATTGGTCATATCCGAGATTTACCGGCTAAAGAATTCGGTATCGATGTAGAGCATGACTTTGAGCCCACCTACGTGACGATGCCGGACAAAAAAGAAGTGATTAAAAAGCTTCAAGAAGCCGCAAAAAAAGCAGACATCGTCTACCTATCTCCCGATCCCGACCGAGAAGGAGAGGCCATTGCGTGGCATATCGCCTCCATTCTTCCTAAAGGAACGAAAATCAAAAGAGCGGCTTTTCAGTCGATCACGAAAACAGCTGTTCAAGAATCGCTCGATCAGCCTCGCGATATCGACATGGACCTTGTCAATGCGCAGCAGGCAAGACGTCTTCTCGACCGGATCGTGGGCTATAAAATTTCACCCATACTCACCCGAAAAGTAAAAAAAGGGCGCAACGGTTCTTCCGCCGGTAGAGTCCAGTCCGTCGCCTTAAAACTCGTTGTGGACCGGGAAAAAGAGATCGATATTTTCAGACCCGTTGAATACTGGACGATCCTATCTACCTTGCAACCCAAAGGTCTCACAACTCCGTTTTCGGCCTTTCTCCACACAGTGGACGGGGTAAAAGTCGAAAAAGAGCAGATCGGCGATAAAGAATGCTATCTCATCCCGAACAAACAAACCTCAGATCAACTTCTCGCCCGATTGAAAAAAGCAAAATATAAAGTAGGGGAAGTTGACCGAAAAGAGAAAAAAAGAAACCCCGTCCCCCCATTCATTACTTCGACGTTGCAACAAGAAGCGAGCCGCCACTATGGATTTTCCGTTTCAAGAACCATGAGCATTGCGCAAGGTCTCTATGAAGGGATCGACATGGGATCTGAAGGGTCTGAGGGTCTCATTACGTATATGCGTACCGACGCGGTAAGCGTAGCGCCTGAGGCAATTGCTGCAGCAAGAGGCTATATTCACTCCCATTTTGGCCCTGAATATTTGCCGGAAACGCCAAAAATCTATGCCTCAAAAAAATCAGCGCAAGAAGCTCATGAGGCGATTCGGCCCACCTCAATGCATCGAGATCCGGAAAAAATCAGACAATACCTTTCTATTGACGAATATAAGATTTATCTTCTCATCTGGCGCAGATTTATCGCGTCCCAAATGAATCCGGCCATTTACGACACCGTTTCTGCAGACATCGAAACAGATCAGAATATGGTGCTTAGAGCCACAGGTTCCGTGATCAAATTCAAAGGGTATTTAGCTGCCTACGAAGAGAAAAAAGACACCTCTTCTGTTGATGATGATGACAATGAGAAACTTTTACCGCCTCTGATCGCCCATAGCCCGCTTGATTTAATAAAAATCGATTCGACCCAATCGTTTACAAAAGCGCCACCGCGGTTTACAGAAGCTTCGCTTGTTAAAGAATTGGAACGGTTAGGCATTGGTAGACCCTCTACTTATGCGTCGATCATGAATAAGATCCAAAGCCGTGAATATACGGAGAAAGAAGCGCACGCATTAAAGCCAACAGAGCTCGGCAAGGTGATCTGTCAGATGCTCGAGGAAAACTTTCCTCCGATCATGGACGTGACGTTCACAGCGCAAATGGAAGAGGAGCTCGAGCAAGTAGCTGAGCACAATAAAGACTGGAAAGGGATTCTTCGGGAGTTTTGGCATAATTTTATTCCTCTTGTTGAAAAAGCGGAAAAAGAGGCGACAGTCCCCAAGCTTCTGACCGATATCGACTGCCCGACGTGCGGCAATAAACTCCAAAAAATTTGGTCGAGAAACAAGTACTTTTACGGATGCTCCACATATCCCACTTGCCCTTTTACCGCGCCGATTGAAGCTTTAGAATTCAATAAAGCCGACTACGATGCGTCGTTTGATTGGGATCAAAAATGTCCTAACTGTGAAGCTCCGATGGTTTTGCGCCACGGTAAATTCGGCCCCTTTCTCGGGTGCTCGAAATATCCGGAGTGCAAAGGGATTGTCAATATCCCTAAAAAAGGGGAGAAAGTTTACAAACCCGAGGACATGCCCAAATGCCCGGCGATTGGCTGCGACGGCCATCTTACAGCTCGAAAATCCCGATTTGGAAAAACGTTTTTCTCCTGCACAAATTTTCCCGATTGCAATGTGATTGTCAACGCGCTCGATCAGCTCGATGAGAAATACAATGCGCACCATGAAAAAACCGCGTATGTAAAAAAATCGCGCTTTGGGAAGGGCAAGAAGAAAGAAGCAGAAGAGAAGCCTGCAGCGAAATCAAAAAAATCGGCTGCAAAAAAGAAGCCCGCGCGCAAACAAGCCGAGTATACCCTTTCTAAGGAACTTTCCGATGTTGTCGGGGAAAAGAAATTAAGTAGGCCCGAAACGACTAAAAAACTCTGGGAATACATTAAGGCAAATAACCTCCAAGATCCCAAAAACAAGAGACTCATCGTCCCTGACGCGAAACTGGCTAAAGTGTTTGGATCGAATAAACCGGTCGACATGATGAAACTTGCAGGCCTCTTAAGCAAACATTTTAAGTAGACCTCGTTCAATGCATTCAGCTGAACTCACGTGGATTCACAAGCTACAAACAGCGATTAGATCTCCTTGTTTAGATCAATTTATCTATGCTTGGAGCTACGTCGACACATTTGGTTTTGCAATTATTTTAATTGGTATCGTTTGGTACCTTATTAATCAGCAAATCGGCATTCGCCTTTTTTACATTTTATTACTCAGCTCCGTAGTCAATATATTAGCGAAATATGCATTTGATTTACCCCGTCCCTGCCAGATAGATCCAAGCGTTGGGATTTATTGTCTAGCATCTCCTGGTTTCCCAAGCGGCGCTGCGCAAACAGCCATTATCATCTCCGGAATAGTCTTCATAGAGAGTAGAAAAAGGGTCTATCACATCCTTGGACTTATCTTTGCTGTGATGCTTTGTTTTTCGAGGGTGTATCTTGGCGTCCATTTTTTCACTGATATTTTGGGTGGGCTTGCGATTGGAGCGCTTCTCTTGGCCCTCTATCAAAAAATCTTCCCTCTCGCTAAAAAACATTGGGAATCGCTCAGCTTCCTTTTCCCTTTTGCCCTTTTATTCCTATCTTCCGACCGCCTTATGTTTCAATTTGGGGTCTCATTGGGCGTTGCGATCGGCCTTTCGCTCAACATGAAAAGACCGATGATCAACAGATCTCTTGCGCAGTGTTTTATATCGATTCTTGGCGCCTTCCTACTCATGAAATTGGCGAAGAATCGCGAGCATGATTTAATTGGTTTTTTTGCAATTATGGCGGGTCTTTGGTTTAGTTACGGGGGCGCCTTTGCCATTCACACTACAGTAAAACTTTTCCACAAAGCTAAGAAAAGACTTGAGTAAAACAAAAAACTTCCTAGCATGGTCACCTTTTTAAATTAAAAAAAGGGGTATATCATGATTGAAGAAATTAATTGTCAAAATTTTAATATTGAAGGTTTCGGACTAACCTTCTCTAATACAACGCCAAGCGACCAACTTCACAAATTCATTCATCGCGAGACCAAATATACTTATTAAAACTTGATCTAGGATTTCGAGGAGATTTAACTATTTCGGAAGAAAATTCTGAATTTATAAAAGACTCCCGTTTTCTACAAAATCCAAATGAAATAATAGAAAATGAAGAAGACGGAAGACTAGGCTGGGAAATATTTAGGAACACCAGATTACTTCTCGATTTTCAAAACTCTCATATTGCATTCTGCGATAGTCTCAATACCTTGCAAGAAAACGGTTATCCAGTCGAATCGTTTATTAAAACGCCTTTATTACTAGAAAGAGGGCTACTTGAATTTAAAACAACTATCTCTGACAGCACTTTACTTTGCTTGTTAGACTCTGGATCCACATGAAATATTTTCAATACAGATCTTGACTTAAAAAAGTCGGAAGACATTACTATTTGGGAAGAGGGAAACGCTATAGAACATCTATCTTTTAAAATTGGGGGCACAGAGTTTGGTCCTATTTCTTTCCATCGGATGCCCATTGGTCTACCCATTCCCATCGGAGCTATCTTAGAGATGGAGTTCCTTAAAACCCATGTTGTGTTTTTGGACTTTGCTGAAAAAACAGTGTACTTCTCAAAATGAATCCTCTAGCCAAGGCCGTTAAAAAGGGAACATGATGCGCATGATAGGATCTCTTGCCGCAAAGCAGCATATTCCTTCTTTTTTATCTTGCGTATCATGCCCATCCTCCCTATCTTGTTCCTTTTCTACCGCCTCAACAACCTACCCAAATATAAGCCTATCCCACTTTCGGCGACATTGGGAACACATTTCCTCTTGATCTTACTTCCGGGCTATGGCACGCTTGAGAGTTAGAGCTTTTTTATCAAAGAGGTATATTCAATGCAAACGGAAGAATTCACAGACAGTCAAATTAAAGTTCTAGAGCAATTTGTCACAAATACGAAAGACAATATTTTCGCTCTCAGAAATCTTCCGGAGGTCATTAAAGGCGCCCTTTTTTCAAGGTACTCTAGATCAACGCTTGGGTTGAGGTCCCTTCTCCTCAAAGAATTCATACAAAGCGAAGACACAAACTTCGCATTAATCGCAGGGCAAAGTGGCAATGTCGACGGAAATAGCCAGACGGTCGCGGTTCAAAAAGCTCAGAATTTTTACGACCGGATCCTCGACGGGTATGGCGATGATTCAATCGGTGAGCTCGGCGGCGCCCATTTGGCTTTAGAAAACATCTCGATGCTCGGCGCGAAAGCGATCGAAGACTGCAGACTCGGCGGCTCTCCTTTAGAAAAATCGACCCGCTATATCTATTTCGATCAAAAAGTAAACGGCGAATACCTTTTTTACCGTGAGCCGATTCTCATGACCTCCGCCTATCGAGATCTTTTTTTAGAGACTTGCACACATCTTTTCGATGTCTATACAAAGCTCATCCCTCCTCTCACCACGCATATCGAAGCAGGCTTTCCCAAAGACCCATCAATTTCAAAAAATGCGTATACTGCGGCGCTCCGCGCTAAAGTCTTGGACTGTTTGCGAGGCCTTTTGCCTGCAAGCGCTCTCACAAATATGGGCGTTTTTGGAAATGGCCGTTTTTTTGAAACGCTTTTGCAAAAACTCAGCTGCAACAACCTCGCAGAAATGCAAGAAATAGGGAAAAAATCGCATCAAGAGCTCTCCAAGATCATTCCATCCTTTATCCGAAGAGCCGAAGTAAATCACAAACATGCGCAAGGATTTGCCCATTTTTTCGAAGCCATGCAAACCGAAAGCAAACATATTACAAAAAGGCACGCCGGTGCAATTGCCGAGAACAATACGCCGGGCGTCCGCCTTGTAGAGTGGGATAAAGACGCCCCTTACTCTGTTGCTAGCGCTCTTCTTTTTAGTTCTTCAAAAAATGATCTAGGCTCCATAAACAGTTACGTTCGCACCTTGCCTGAAGAGGAAATCGGCCTTATCCTCGAATCTGCCTGCGCCGCCCGAGAAAACAGAAGACACAAATCCCCAAGAGCCCTTGAAAGGGCCTTTTTCACTTTTGAGATCACAGCTGATTTCGGCGTGTATAGAGACCTTCACCGCCATCGAATGCTCACCCAAGAAAGGCAGCTTCTCTCCTGCGATCTTGGCTATTACGTGCCCTCTGAGATCATCGGAACTCCAATGGAGGAAGAATATAAAACGGCGCTCGACAAGGCCAAAGAGGCCTTTGATCGAATCGCAAATGAACTTCCTGAAGAAGCGCAATACATCGTTCCGATGGCCTATAACGTGAGATGGTATTTCCATATAAATTTACGGGCTTTGCAATGGCTTTGCGAACTTAGATCCCAAGCAGCAGGACATCCAAGCTACCGTTTGATTGCCCAAGAAATGGCCCACCAAGTAAGTACGGCGATTCCTTCATTCGAAAGATTTTTTAAATTTGTCGATTATGAAGGATACGCTCTCGGAAGGCTCAGCGCGGAAGTGCGCCAAGAACAAAAAGCATTAGCTCGTAATGTTTAAGCTGAAATCTGATTTTCTCCCCGCGGGCGACCAGCCACAAGCAATTGAGCATCTCGTCCAAGGGATTCAAGGGGGGAAAAAAGCGCAGGTCCTTCTCGGCATCACGGGATCCGGAAAAACATTCACGATGGCAAACGTCATTGCCAGAGTACAAAAGCCCACATTGATTCTCGCGCACAACAAAACACTCGCAGCGCAGCTCTTCCAAGAGTTCAAAGCCTTTTTCCCGGAAAATGCGGTTGAATATTTCGTTTCCTATTACGACTATTATCAACCGGAGGCCTATATTGCAAGGACCGACACCTACATCGAAAAAGATCTCGCGATCAACGATCGGATTGAAAAAATGCGCCTTAGCGCCACAAGATCGCTGATTGAAAGATCCGATGTGATTATTGTTTCCTCCGTCTCTTGCATCTACGGCTTGGGAACGCCGGAATATTACAGTCAGATGCTATTAAATCTAGCCTTGAAGCAAGAGGTGAGAAGAGATGATGTTCTCTTGCACTTAGTCGAACTTCACTACAAACGAAGCGACTATGATCTGGCAAGAGCCACATTTCGCGCGCGTGGAGATGTCCTGGAAATTGTCCCTGCGTATGAAGATGACTTAGCGTATCGAATTGAGTTTTTCGGCGATGAAATTGAGCGCCTGAGCGAAATCGACCCCATCACAGGAAAAGTGCGGCAAAGACTTGAAAAGATCACAATCTACCCGGGATCCCACCACGTGACCCCCGAACACGTTCGCTTCCATGCTTTAGAAACAATCCGCAATGAACTCAAGGAAAGAATTGCCTACTTTGAAGAAAATAACCGCCTGATCGAAGCGCAGAGGATTAAAGAGCGGACAAATTACGATCTCGAAATGATCCGAGAAATTGGCTTTTGCAAGGGGGTTGAGAATTATTCGCGCCATTTTAGCCGAAGAAGCCCGGGAGATGCGCCTCCCTGCCTGATCGATTATTTTCCGGACGATTTTTTATTCATTATCGATGAGTCGCACCAGACAATTCCGCAACTCCATGCGATGTATAACGGGGACAGATCGAGAAAACAATCCCTCATCGAATTTGGCTTTCGGCTCCCGTCGGCCTTTGATAACCGCCCCCTTAAATTTGAAGAGACGTATGCCAAATTTAACCAAGTGGTCTACATATCTGCAACTCCCGGAAGATGGGAAGTGGAAGAGGCGAAAGGTGAGGTTGTCGAACAAATCATCAGGCCCACAGGGCTTCTCGATCCATCCATTGAGATCAAACCGGCGCTTGGGCAAGTCGACGATTGCTTAGAAGAGATCCGCGTAGAAACAGCAAAAGGGGGACGGGTTTTAGTCACTACGCTGACCAAAAAGCTATCTGAAGATCTTTCCAAATATCTTGGTGACATCGGGGTCAAAGCAAAATACCTCCATTCCGATATCGATACGCTGGAAAGACTGCACATCCTCAACGCTTTACGCCTTGGAGAATTTGATGTTTTAGTCGGGATCAATCTTTTGCGTGAAGGGCTTGATCTGCCGGAAGTATCGCTTGTCGTCATCTTAGACGCAGATAAAGAGGGATTTTTGCGCTCGGAAACAGCGCTTGTCCAAACGTGCGGAAGAGCTGCGCGCAATATCAACGGACGGGTGATTTTATACGCAGACAAACAAACAACAGCCATTCAAAACACCATTGCAATTACCCAAAGGCGGCGCCTTTCACAAGAAGCGTTTAACAAACAACATGGCATAACGCCGAAATCGACCAAGAGAGACGCCGGTAAATCGTTAGAAGAGATTTTTGGCATGCCAAAAGAGCCGGAAACAATCAAAAAAATGGATCACCCGGATACCGACAATCTTGAAGCTAAAATCAAAAAGTATGAAGCGGAGATGCGAAAAGCATCAAAAGAGTTTCGCTTTGAAGATGCAGCAAAAGCGCGCGATCTGATGCGTTACTACCAAAGCCTCGAAATGACCAAATGACGCAATCTTCATCCGGAATTTTTCATGATATGCGGAAAGGGGTTCAAACCGGAGCCCTGATCATGATGGCTCAAACCCCGATTGTTACGAGTTTCAATCGAGTATCTGTTGTCTGTTGTCGCTATAACCTTACAATGCAAGAGTCCATTAGACAAATTTTTAGAGGAACCATCGATAATGCTCCAAAGCCTTCCATAAAACATTTTTTAAAAGGGGTGAGTGGTCATTTAGCGAAAGAATTTGCGAGAATCGTTTTTAGAGGACCTGCCTTTGTTCTCAAGCCTCGAGTGGATCACTATTTTAAAGACAGCTCTTTTGGGAAAATGAAATCAGATTTGCTGTTTGCAACTGCGCTTTCCGGAACGGAAATATTTATTCATCCGGCAGACACTTTAAGGACAATGTGGCAAGCGAATGAAAAGATCTCTTTTCGGAAAAAAGGGATCATTTCCCATTTGTACAAAGGGGCTCTAGCAAGCGGAGCGAGACAATTTGGAATTTGGATCGGATTTCCTTTTTCTGAAAGGGTATGGTCAAAAGTAATCGAAGACAAAACTCGATTGGATTCCCATTCCATTTCAGGGATTCTCATCAAATCATTGCCCCAATCGATCCAAGTGACAGCCTCGATATGGATTTTTGAACGATTAAAAAACGAACTTCAGTACCGCCCCATTTTAAATAATGAGGGGAAAAAAAACAGCTACGCTAAAACATTTGAAGAGATTCTTCAAAGGCAAGGATGGCGCGGATTGATCCGAGGGTTCATGCCTAAAGTATGGAGTGGCACCGTTGTCGTTATAGGAGCCAATTACTTAATTGAACAAGGGAGAACATGAGTTACGCAGATACTTTAAAGTTTTGGAAAAAAAAGTCTTTGAAAGACCTTTTGCCCCCGCCGGTCAAGGTTGGACACGGTGAATATTCAATGATTTTATCTTTGAGTGATCAACCCACCCGAATGACAAAAGAGCTTTTTCAAACAAGCATGAAAGCCATTGAACTCGCCTATGAAGTCGATTTTGGTGAGCTCTGTTTCAGAAATGCTCAAGCTAAAAATTATGCGAATTTATGGCCCGGCGAGCATTATCGCCTTCTTGCAGGGTTTGTCCTCACAATGAAGCCAAAAATTGTCATAGAAATTGGCACGTCTACCGGTCTTTCCTGTTTATGTCTTAAGCAATACCTCCCATCTGATGGCAAGGTGGTATCATTTGACATTGTCCCTTGGAATAGCTATCCCGATACGGTATTAAAAAAAGAAGATTTCGATAGCAGGCTTATTCAGCACGTTGATGATTTAGGCGATCCATCGACCTTTGAAAAATACTCTCATTTAATCGAAGAGGCTGAACTTATTTTTATTGATGTATCTCATGACGGAGATCTGGAAGAGAAAATGTTATCTAATCTCCAAAAAATCAAATTTAAACATAAGGTTTTTGTCCTTTTTGACGACATCCGGGTTTGGACCATGCTTAAATTCTGGCGCAATATTGATTTACCCAAAATCGATCTTACCTCTTTCGGCCATTGGTCAGGAACAGGGATTATCGAA
>CAZQNB010000006.1:0-46123 GCA_964594545.1 uncultured bacterium
GCTTCAATGATTGCTTTAGCGTCCTCTGCTCGTTTTCTCGACCAGATAACAAAAATATTGCCTTGAGAATTAATTTGAATCTGAGGATCCGCAATGGTTGATCCAACAGAGGAAATAGACGTTGGATCGCTCCAGTTCAATTCCGAAAATTCAGAGGCTCGAATGGTGTTTGTTGTGAAATCGGCCCATACAGCAATTGTGCTGTTTGTTATCGGATTATAAGCGATCGATGGGGACTCTCCATTTGAGGCAAGGATTGCCGTTTTTCCCCAACGCGTTCCGTTGAAATAAGCCGTTTGGATTTGTCCATTATCCATTTGCCAAATAGCAGTTAAAAATCCAGTTAATGTGCTTATAGAAATCTTTGCATTTGTAATTGAAGATCCCGGTGTTCCGATCAGGCTATGTATGTACTTGCCTTCGTTAGAATAGGCCGAAAGTAAAAAATTGCTTTTTAGATCTTGGAAAATAAAAGCTGTTTGTTTCCCCTGAGCGCTGATCGCTAGAGACTTTTCCCTCGTAGCTCTTGGAAACAGGAGGGTTTTTTCCAATGAAAACAGATCGATCGCATAGACTGAAGATAGCGTTGTGAATAGTGCTTGCTCGCAGCTGAAAGATGTATTTGTCGATCCTCTGTAAAGAACTGTCGGATTGCTTGCCACGCCGTCAATGTAATCTACTCTAAGTAGCTGCCCGTCTATGCTTTGCCAGCATAGGATGGGTGCATTGTCTATTTTGGCGTGAATCAGAATCGGATCCTCAGTCAAATACTCATTTTCTTCATTTGGCTGCAGATCTTTTAGAAATCCGTACGTGTCGAACGAGTCTACTCCTAAGTTCATAGATGATTGAATATGAGATAGATCGGTAAATTGATTGCTGGGCTCCCAGCCATCTTCGCGGCTTTTGGTTCCGTAAATGCTTTTCTCGTGATCTTGCGCAATCCAGCTGGCCACGGCCATGTTCTCTGTCGCATGGATCCCAATTGTTGGGTGTATTCCATCTGCCGTATCCGATGTGAAAAGACACTGGGGGGAAGACCAGGTTATGGCCTGGGCTGTCATCAAAGAAAAGATGAACCAAAAAAAGTAGAGTTGGCGCATGGGACGCTCCCTTAGGGAGTGTTCCATAAAGATTGCTTCGTCGATTTTCGGGATTATTTTGGCCGATTTTTGATTTAAATTTGGGGGGTTATATACCCGTGTCGATATTACCCCCCAAATTTAAATCAAAAATCGGCTCAAAAGAACCCGAAAATCGACAGAAGAATCTTTATGGAGCACTCCCTGGATTAAGAAGGCTTCCATAATAAGTATTTATTTGATATTTCTCCATATAGAAATGTCTATGAGATTTTTGCGATCTGCTTATTTTTTTGGGATGATTGGATGTGCCTTAGCGCCATTGAGTTACATCCAGGCAAAGCCATCCGGGTTTCAATTGCGATCCGGCGATGCGAAAGCCCCTGTCCAAAATTCTTCAGGTTTTTTAGTGATCGAAAGCTCAAAAAACTCTGTCATCGACTGGGAAAATTTTTCGATTGATTTAAGCGAACATGTCCGATTTGATCAGCTCTCAAACACCTACGTTCTAAATCGAGTGTTGGGAAAAGCGGAAAGCGCCCTTTTGGGGAAATTGAGCTCCAATGGCGCTGTTTACCTCGTGAATCCCAATGGGATTTTAATTGGCAAAGAAGCCTGCATCGATACGGCAGGCTTTATCGCTTCGACATTGGATCTTGTGGGGAGCGATCTATCCTCGAAGCATTTCTCAGGAGACAGTGACAAAGGGATTGTCAACCAAGGGAAAATCCATTGTCCTGCCGGCGATATTTTCCTCATTGCAAAAACAGTGGAAAATAGCGGAAGCATTGAGGCGCCTCAGGGGCAGCATGGTCTGCTTTCCGGATTTGACGTCCTCATTCGTCCTGAAAAGGCGCCGGAGGTGCGCATTCACATAGAAGAGACGGTCGATGCTGAAGTGTTGAAAGACAATCCTTATGCTCTCGCCATACGCCATAGCGGCAAAGCTCTCGCTAAGGAGGTGTATCTCCTAGCGGAAAATGGCATTTCGGAAGTCAGCGGAACCATTGTTGCGACAAAGGGCGAAAACGGGGGGCATGTTCGGGTTCTTGCCGATGAGGTTCTTCTTTTAGGCCAGGCGATGATCGATGTGTCGGGAGATCAAGGAGGCGGAGAGGCCCTTTTTGGAGGCGATTACCAGGGACAAAATCCTGAAATTAAAAATGCAAAACATCTTTTTGTGGAACAAGGTGTCATTGTTAGAGCAAACGCAATAGAGGCAGGAGATGGAGGCAAGGTCATCTTCTGGAGTGATGATGCCACCCATTTTCATGGATTTGTCGATAATCGAGGAGGGAGTGCAGGTGGAGATGGGGGATTTGTGGAAGTCTCCGGCGGCTATTTAAATTTCCAGGGGCTTGTTGATGGAACAGCTTCGGTAGGCAAAACGGGGACGGTACTTCTCGACCCAACGGATATTACGATCTCAACCGGCTTAGATGCCAATGGATCTTTTACCACAGGCGTTTGGACGTCAACGGCTTCGACAGCAACGATCAATACAACCACCCTCCAGACCCAATTGGGATCAAATAATGTCACAATCAATACATCTACGAATTCGGGAGGCCCCTTTGGCAATCCGGGGACGATTACCGTTAGCAACTCGATTAGCTGGTCTTCGGCCAATAGCTTAACTCTTGTTGCCGATGCCACCATTGCGGTCAATGCCGCTATTAGTTGTTCCTCTACAGGGAGCGTTCAGATGACGGCTAATGGAACCGGCGCTGTCGGTACGGGGATAACCGTTGCGGCAAATATATCGACGACTTCAGGGAATATTACATTGTCCGGTACATCAGGAACTGTTGCTGCAGCTTCAGGAATTAGCGTGACTGCAGGAACAATTTCGACAACGACAGGGACGATTTCTTTTACGGGAGTATCGAATGCGGCTTCCGGAGCAGGTCTTGGGGTTTCGTTATCCGGGGGATCTATAACAACAACATCCGGCGGATCGATTGGAATTGTAGGAACAGGGTCTAATGGAGGAGGCACCGGGTCTCACGGTGTTAATATTTCAGGGCCTGTGAACACAATCACCACGGCAATAGGAAATGGGCCGATTTCAATTACAGGGACTTCTCGCAGCGGCACTTCAAGTAGTGGGGTCCGTATTTCCGGTTCTGCCGCAGGGTGTATTGTCAGTGGATCGGGAACCATCACGGTTACAGGGACCGCAAATAGTATATCAGCCACTTCCGATGGTGTGCTTATCGCCAATTCGTGGAGTCCGGCGACAACGGGAACGGTCACTTTGTCTGGTACTTCTTCTCCTGTAGCTAACAGTGGTAACGGAGTGCACTTTGCGGGAGGGACGTATACAGGATCAGGAAATCTGGTCATTCAAAATTGCACTGGATCGCCTAATGGACGAGGTTGGAGGCATGTTGCTCCTTTAAACAATGCAGGGAATATCACGGGAACAAACATTGTAGGGACGGGATTCGGCGGGCAAGGTTTGGCGATCAACTCCACTATAACTTCTACAGGTGGGTCGATCAATATTACAGCTTCTTCTACGGGAACGGCAAGCATTTGCCATGGGATGAGTATCCTTGTGGGTACGGGCATATCTACAACCGGAGGCGGATCCATTACATTGAACGGGACCGGGGGACCTAGTTCAACAGCTTCCTTCGGACTTAATATTGTAGGAGGATCCGGTGCCATTTCCACGACAACGGGGAGCGGGAATATTTCGATTACAGGTACCTCTTCCGGATCTGCAGTGAGTCCAGGTCTTGTAATATCCGGCGGTGGTGTAAACGTCATTCGTAGCACATCGGGAACCATTACGATTAGTGGAACTAGTTCGGCAACAGCTGCCGGATCTCATGGGATAAGTATTGGTGCTGCCTGGACACCAGTAACAAGCGGACTTGTCACCTTATCAGGAACCGGGGGGGGGACAGGGGCAAGCCATGGGGTGAATATTGGCGCTACATATATAGGTGTGGGAGATATTACTTTTAGTAACTGCTTAGGCGGCACAGGCGGCGGTAATGGAATTAACGTAGGGGCTTCCTTTACAACGACGGGCACAATCACTGCGACAACAAGTATTCAAGGAAATGGAAGTGGCGGGGTTGGTTTTGCATCAAGTAATACTTTTTCTACATCAGGCGCCGCTAAATCTATTTCAATTACAGCGAGTGCTACAGGGACTACCGGAGCTTCCCACGGGATTTCCTTAACAGGCGGCACCTTAGCCACATCAGGCGGAGGCTCGATCGCGTTGAATGGAACGGGAGGCGCAAGTTCGACAGCGTCTCACGGGGTCAATATAACAGGGGGGGCATCGACTGTCTCGACAACAACGGGGAATGGAAACATTGGGATTACGGGGACTGCATCAGCCGGAGCTTCGGCAAGCGTAGGTGTTTTGATCTCAGGGAGTGCCGCGGGCGTCATTAATAGCACAACAGGGACAATTACAGTCAGCGGAACGAGCAGCGCCACTGTTGCCGGATCTCATGGGGTTTCCATTGCAGCAGCCTGGACGCCGGCCACAACGAGTTTAGTCACTCTGTCAGGAACCGGAGGGACAACGGGAGCAAGTCATGGTGTCAATATTGGCGCTACATATATAGGTGTGGGAGATATTACTTTTAGTAACTGCTTAGGCGGCACCGGCGGCGGTAATGGAATTAACGTAGGGGCTTCCTTTACAACGACAGGCACAATCACTGCGACAACGAACATTCAAGGAAATGGAAGTGGCGGGGTTGGTTTTGCTTCTAGCAGCACGTTCTCTACATCGGGCGCAGCTAAAACAATTGCAATTACAGCAAGCGCTACGGGCACGACAGGAGCAAGCCACGGGATTTCTTTGACGGGAGGAACTTTAGCCACATCAGGCGGAGGATCGATTACGCTGAATGGGACGGGGGGCGCAAGCTCGACAGCTTCTCATGGAGTCAATATCACAGGAGGTGCATCGACTGTTTCAACAACAACGGGGAGTGGAAGCATTTCTATAACAGGAACTGCGTCAGCCGGAGCTTCGGCAAGTGTGGGTGTTTTGATAGCAGGTAGTGCTGCGGGAGTCGTTAACAGCACATTAGGAACGATTACAGTCAGCGGGACGAGCAGTGCAACTGTGGCAGGCTCTCATGGGGTTTCAATTACTGCGGCATGGACGCCGGGAACTACGGCTTTACTTTCTTTGTCCGGAACCGGGGGCCCTACCGGCGCAAGCCATGGTGTTGCCATTAGCGCTAACGTAACGAATACCGGCGCCATTACCATTAATGGCACAGCAGGCGGTGGGGCAGGTTCCTTTGGCAACTCTTTTGGGGGCACAGTCACTACATCTGCAGGTGTGATCACGATATTGCAAAGCTCCCTACTTACCGCTTCGACAACGATTGATTCGACAAATGGAGGAGCCTCTTCCGGAGGAGCTTTGATTACTTTCTCAGGAGGGACTGCTACGATTGATGGCGGACAAGCCTTGAGTTTGACAGCAGGAACAGCAGGCGCCATTACTCTCGGTGGGGCTGTGGGAGCAACAACTGCGCTTACCTCTTTGAGTGCTACAGCAGCTACAATTACGCAAAGTAGTACTGTACGGACATCAACCGGGAACGTAACTTATATTGGCCCAGGAACAATCACTATTTCCGGAAATATCACAACAACTGCAAATGGAGCCATTTCGATCACAGGTCCTGTGACTTTAGGGAGTGCTGTGGCGATGAATACAAGTGCCGGCGGAGGAGGGAATATCTCTTTTGTGGGAAGTACGAGTACAATCAATGGCCCGCAAAGTTTAAGCGTAACATCGGGTACCGGAGCGATTACTTTTGGAGGGGCTGTTGGAGGATCGTCCGCGCTTACTTCATTGACTGCAACTGCGACCGGAGTCGGAACCATTACGCAGAGTTCAACAGTGCGCACATCAACCGGGAACGTAACCTATAGTAGTGCAGGGACGATTACGATTGGCGGCGATATTACAACAACTACAAATGGAGCGATTTCGATCACGGGTCCTGTGACTTTAGGCAGTGCTATATCTATGACTACAAACGCTTCGGGCGGAGGGAATATTTTTTTCGTGGGAAGCTCGAGCACAATCAATGGCGCGCAAAGCTTAATACTGAACTCAGGTACCGGCGCGATTTCCATGGGCGGAGCTGTAGGAGGAACGACCCCGCTTACTTCATTGACTGCAACTGCGACCGGAGTTGGAACCATTACACAGAGTTCAACAGTGCGCACATCAACCGGGAATGTGGTCTATAATAGCGCAGGGACGATCACGATTGGCGGCGATATTACAACGACGAGCACGGGAGCGATTTCGATCACAGGTCCTGTTGTGTTAAGTGGTCCTGTGACAATGAATACGAGCGCAGGAAATACAAATATTTTATTTTCCGGAAGTGGAACCACGATTGATGGCGCGCAAAGTTTAACGCTCACTGCCGGTACGGGAACGATTACTTTGGGAGGCGCTGTTGGCAATACAACGCCGCTTACATCTTTAACCGCTACAGTGACAGGTGCCGGAAGTATTACACAAAGCTCTACAGTTCGTACATCGACGGGGAACGTAACCTATAGCGCCGGCGCCTTAGGGACCGTTGGGATTACCAATAATATTACAACAACTGCCAACGGAGCCATTTCAATTACAGGTCCTGTGAGTCTTCTTGGCAATATCTCTATGAATACAAGCGCAGGCGGAGGGGGGGATATTTCTTTCGTAGGAAGTACGAGTACGATCAATGGCCCGCAAAGTTTAAGCGTAACATCAGGCTCAGGATCGATTACTTTTGGCGGGGCTGTTGGCGCTGGGTCTGCACTGACTTCCTTGAGCGCAACAGCTACGGGAGCAGGAACCATTACACAGAGCTCTACAGTTCGTACATCCACCGGGAACGTAACCTATAATAGCGCAGGCACGATCTCTATTTCCGGCAATATCACAACGACTGCAAATGGATCTATTTCGATCACAGGGCCTGTCAGTTTGGGAGGCCCTATAACGATGGATACAAGCGCAGGCGGCGGCGCGAATATTTCTTTTGTAGGAAGTACGAGCACGATTAACGGAGCTCAAGTTTTGACGCTTCAGGCAGGAACGGGTATCGTTTCTTTTGGCGGAGCAGTCGGAGGAAGTACACCGTTAACAAATCTTGTCTTTACAAGCGCTTCACTTATCCAAATAGGAAATAATATCACAGTTGATGGATCCAATACGCTCTCATTTCCTTTTCCGGTGAGTTTAACTGGAACGAGCACAATCACAACGAATAATGCGAGTGTCGGATTTAGCAGTACTTTAAATGGGGGACAAGCCTTGACGATCGTGGGAGGATCGGGGACAGCCACCTTTAGTAGCACGGTCGGGAATTCTACCCCTTTGAGTTCTCTTAACGTGACTGCTGCAACCATTAATCAAAGTTCTACTGTTGTTACAACAGGACTCGTGAGCTACACCGGATCAACTGCAATTAACATCAATAATAATATTACAACAAATAGCAATGGCGCGATTTCGATGACAGGACCTGTGACTTTAGGCGGCTCTGTGACGATGAATACAAGCATTGGCGGTGGCGCGAATATTACCTTTGCAGGAACGGTCAATGGGACCGTGGCGGCATCTCAAAATCTTACTTTGAATGCAGGCTCCGGGTTAATTACTTTTACAAGCGCTGTTGGAAATAGTATTCGGTTGGGGGATCTTTCTGCCACGGCATCGGGCGCAACCGGAGTGTCCATTGGCGCTAACATCACTGCGAAATCAGTGACTTTAACCGGGTCAACGGCAGCAACTCTTACAGGCACTTCAACCATTAGCACGGCTTTTGATAATGGGGCGATTTTCTTTGGTGGGACGATCAATGGAACCACCCCGGCTGCACAAAATTTAACACTGAGCGCAGGTTCCGGACTGATTACGTTGACCGGTGTTATTGGCGGAAGTGTTCGTTTGGGGGCTTTCTCGGCTACGACAAGCAATGCCACCGGCGTATTGATTTATGCAGATATCACTGCAGCATCCTTTACCTTAACAACATCTACTCCTGCGACAATAGCTGGAAGTTCAACAATTAGCACTGCATTAGATAGCGGCAATATTTCCTTTGGAGGCACCATCACGGGATCTGCGGCGTACGTGGAAAACCTTACGTTGAACTCCAATTCTCCCGGAGTTGTCACCCTTTCCGGAAATGTGGGGGCAACGCCGCTTGGCGCGCTTACCATCGGCGCAGGGGGGGGAGGCCTTTCTGTAGGATCTGCGGTCACAAGTATTTCGTCTCAGTCCTTTACGGTGGCAGGGACAGTTCCCACAACTCTTGCGAACGCCGGAACTTTAACGATCACCACAAACGACGATACTCTTTCCTTCGGAGGAACGATCGATGGAACTGTGGCAGGCAGCCAAAACCTCATATTGAATGCGGGCGCTTTAGGAACGGTCACTTTAAGCGGCATCGTTGGTGGAACAACCCCTCTTGGATCGATCAGCATTAGCGCTAAAACAACTGCAAACGCAGTCAATATCGGCGGGAATATTACAGCAAACTCCTTTGTGATCTCAACTGCCTCGCCGGCTACATTAACAGGATCTAGCGTCATCACGGCAAGTTTGGCGCCCGGGATTGTTTTTGGATCTACAATTGATGGAACAAGTCCAGGGGCTCAAGCCTTAACCTTGACCGCCCCAAATACCATCACCCTTTCCGGAAATGTGGGAACAACAGTGAGACTTGGCGCATTCACAATTAGCGCAGGCGCCACCGGTTTATCCATTGGAACAGGAGTCACAAGCATCCAAGCAAACTCCTTTACAGTCGGAGGAGGGGTCCCTACAACCTTAAATAATACAGCGCTTCTCACAATTGATACGAGCGCGTTTTCCTCCGGGTTTATTTCCTTTGGTGGCACAATTACCGGGGCCGCAGCAGATCTTCAAGCGCTTACGCTAACTTCCAATGCAACGGGATCAGTCACTCTGTCAGGCAATGTGGGAGCTACACAACTGGGCGCCTTTACAATCGGTGCAGGAGGCGGTGGCCTTTCTGTTGGATCTGCAGTGACAAGTATTTCTGCCCAATCCTTTACCGTGGCTGGGACAGTTCCCACAACACTTGCGAATGCCGGAACTTTAACGATCACCACAAATGACGATACTCTTTCCTTTGGAGGAACGATCAATGGGACCGTGGCGGGCTCTCAAAACCTCACATTAAATGCGGGCACTTTAGGCGCTGTCACTTTTGGCGGCGTTGTGGGCGGAACAACTCGGCTTGGCGCCATCAATGTGAGCGCTAAATTAACAGCTAATGCAGTCAATATCGGCGGGAATATTACTGCGAACTCTTTTGTCATTGCGACCGTCTCGCCAGCTACTTTAACGGCGTCTAGCATCATTAATACAAGCGCAGTTTCAGGGCTTGGCATCGTCTTTGGCTCTACCATCGACGGAACAGTGGCCGGCTCTCAAGCCCTCACATTGACTGTCAACGCATTAGATACGATGACTCTTTCAGGAAATGTGGGAGCAACCACCCGCCTTGGCGCTGTTGAAATAACAAGCCCAGCCGCAGGGTTAGCGATTGGATCTGCAGTCACGAGCATCCAGGCCAATTCGTTTCAGGTCGATGGAACCGTACCCACCACGCTATCTAATGCAGCGCTTCTAACGATTGATACGAGCGCGTTTACAGGCGGGTTTATTTCGTTTGGCGGCGCGATTACCGGAACTCTCGCCGGCAGTCAAGCTCTTACTTTGACAGCCAACGGAACGGGAGCCGTTACTCTTTCAGGCAATGTAGGATTGACTCGCCTTGGAGCCTTTACCATCGGATCCGGCAGTGGTGGTTTATCCATAGGAACGGGAGTTACGAGCATTCAAGCAAACTCCGTTACGGTTGCGAGCGCAGTCCCCACAACCTTAAATAACACAGCGCTTCTAACCGTTGATACGAGCGCGTTTGCAGGAGGATCGATTGCTTTTGGCGGCACGATTACCGGAGCTGCGGCTGGATCCCAGCCTTTGACTTTGCTAGCCAATGGTACAGGATCTGTCACCCTTTCAGGGAACGTTGGAGCCACACGCCTTGGGGCATTGACCATTGGTAGTGGAGGCGGGGGATTATCAATCGGGACAGGCGTTACAAGCATAGCAGCCAACTCCTTTACAGTTGGAGGCACGGTCCCCACAACCTTAAATAACACAGCGCTTCTGACTATTGATACGAGCGCGTTTACAGGCGGGTCTATCTCCTTTGGAGGAACGATCACAGGAGCTGTGGCAGGCAATCAGGCTTTAACCCTGACAGCTAATGGTTCGGGCGCAGTGACGCTTTCGGGTAATGTGGGGGCCACTCGGCTCGGGGCTATTATAATAGGTGCGGGAAGCGGGGGTTTATCCATTGGCACAGGAATCACAAGCATTCAAGCGAACTCGTTTACGGTTGCAGGAACTGTGCCCACAACGCTGAATAACACGGCGCTTCTGACCATAAATACGAGCGCATTTGCAGGCGGGGGCGTTTCTTTTGGGGGAACGGTAGACGGAGCTACTGCTGCAGCCCAGGACCTCACTTTGACTGTGGGCACCGGGCAAATTACTTTTTCACAAAATGTAGGGACAACTACGCGCCTCGGCGATATTTTGTGCACATCTACGAGCGCTACAGGAGTCTCCATTGCAGCGAATATTACAGCAAAGTCTCTGACATTGACAGCAGGTACTGCAGCCACTTTACTCGGAAGCTCAAGCATTAGCACGGCTCTTGATAATGGAGCTATTTTCTTTGGCGGCACAGTCAATGGAACTGTAGGCGCTGCTCAAAATCTTACACTCAGTGCAGGATCCGGACTCATTACCTTTAATGACACCGTCGGAGTGGGCACTAGACTCGGCGCGATTACCGCCACAACAACCAATGCGACGGGTGTTATCATTGGACCTGTCATTATAGCGGCTTCTTTAAATTTAACAGGGTCGACCGCTGCCACTCTTGCAGTCAGCTCAAGCATTAGTACGGCGATTGATAATGGAGCCATTTTCTTTGGAGGAACCATTAATGGAAGCGTCGCGGCTATGCAAAATCTGACCGTTTCTGCAGGGTCAGGGCTGATTACATTGGGAGGCGTTGTCGGAGGCAATGTTCGCCCGGGAGATATGACTTTATCGAGCACAAATGCGACAGGCGTCTTAATCACCGCAAATGTTACAGCTAAATCATTTACGTTAACATCCGGGACTGCAGCAACACTTGCCAATAGCTTGAGCATAAACACTTCAAATGATCCCGGAGTCACGGCGTTTGGCGGGACGGTCAATGGCGCTCATGATTTAACGTTGCAGGCGGGGGCGAGTACAGTGACTTTGTCCGGCGCTGTTGGAGGCTCTGCTCCTTTAACGAATTTGATCTTTACCAGCGCAAGCCTGATTCAATTGGGCAGTAACATCACAGTGACAGGGGCAAATCCGCTCAACTTCCCCTTGGGAAGTCCTGTGAGCTTGATTGGCGTCTCGAATGTGATCACATCCAATAATGCCAATATCAACTTTCACGATACAGTGGATGGGGCAGCGGCACTTACCCTAGTAGGGGGGTCGGGGGTGGCGACATTTGATGCGGCGATAGGAAGCTTGACACCTCTTGCTTCAATAACTGCCACTTCTGCAACGATCACGCAAGGGGCCAACGCAACAACAACGGGACCCGTCACGTATACAGGCTCTACGATTATCAATATCAACGGGAACATTACGACAACAAGCGGCGCAATCAATATGACAGGGCCCGTTTTATTAGCTGCAATACCCCTTACCTTTGACACGACAAATGGATCTCCGGCAGGCGCGTCCATTAGTTTTTCTTCCACACTCAATGGAGGTTCTGATTTGACGTTGAGGGCGGGAACTTCAGGCGCTGTGACATTTGGCGGTGTTGTGGGGGGAGGAACTGCCCTTGGTGATCTTACGATTGCGAGCGCTAAATTAACTGCAAATGCCGTCAATATCAGTGGGAATATTACGGCAACTGCTTTTGTGATGTCGACTGCGTCGCCGGTAACGCTTACGGGATCAAGTATTATTGATACGAGCTCAGCTGCAGGTCTTGGCATTGTTTTTGGCTCCACAATTGACGGAACAACAGCAGGGAGTCAATCGCTTACTTTAATTGTGAATGCAGCGGATACCATTACGCTTCCGGGCAATATTGGGGCCACGACAAGGCTTGGAACACTCACAATTCAAGGCGGAGCTGCAGGTTTGATCATTGGGCCTCAAGTCGCAAGCATTCGGGCGAATGCGGTGACTGTGGGAGGCACGGTTCCTACAACGTTGCAAAATATAGCGCTGCTCACAATTGATACAGGCTCTATTGCCGGAGGGACAATTTCGTTTGGTGGCACAATTACCGGATCTGCTCCCAACACCCAAGATTTGACGCTGCAAGCGGGGGGGAGCGGATCTGTCGTCTTGTCGGGGAATGTGGGAGCCATTCCTGTCGGAGATCTGACGATCGCATCGGGGAGCGGCAGCCTTTCTCTTGGAACTGCTACGTCGAGCATTTCTGCGCAGTCCTTTACTGTTGCAGGTACCGTTCCCACAACGCTTAATCATGCGGGCACTTTAACCGTTGCGACAAATAACGATACGATTTCGTTTGGAGGTACGGTCAATGGAGTTACCTCCGGCGCGCAAGATCTTACCTTGGCTGCAGGTTCCGGAGATATTTTCCTTGTAGGCGCTGTGGGAGGTGTCACAAAACTGGGGGATATTATCGTTCAAAACGCAGACGATGTAACGACATCAAGTACGATTCGGGCTCTTTCATTTACACAAGCCGGAGGGACAGGAACAACTACGTTTAATGGCTCGCATAATCTGGATGGGGATATTACTTTAACCGGTACTAATTTTATTTTTAATGGGGCTGTTTTGGCGGATCACGTAGTTGTGACAAATGCAGGATTCCTCACTATTTTAAGCACAGCTCCGATGACTCTTTTGAGCTCTTTCCATCAAAATGGAGTAGGTCCAGTTAATTTAGCCGGAAGCATTTATACAATTGCAAGCGATATTCACTTCCAAAGCGGAGTTACTTTGATCGGCAATACGACTTTGACTGCAATTAATATCCCTGCCGGAGATATCACGTTTGATTCGACGATCAATGGCGGTTTTGGTCTTACATTGTCCGGAGATACGATTTCCTTTGGAAGCACCGTAGGGGCTACAACTCCATTGCGGCAGATACAAGCAACAGGATCTCTGATCGAGACTTTAGGGAATCACACAGTATTTTCAGGCCCGATGGTCTATCAAGGCCAAGTGGTGATTGGAATGGCTACCCAATTTAGCAATGGAGGTTCTAATGGGACGACATTTAGAGTGGGAACAGGAGATGCAATTGTTGGTAACTATGATCTTACAATTCAAGCGCTCAATACGACGATTCGGGTGATCGGAGATGTCGATCTCTCAGGTGCGTCAGGGGCAAATTCCGGGAATTTTGTTGCCACAGGTGGAGGAACTGTTTCTTTCTCCGGGCAGATTTTGACACAAGGGGGATCCTCTGTTCCTTCCGGTGGTTCCGGGGGCAATGTAACGCTTTCTTCTTCCGGAGGACCGATCTCCCTTCACAATATTAATGCTTCGGGGGGCAGTGGCGTAATTGGAGGTGATGCAGGGAGTATCATCATCCAGCCGGCGAGCGGCTATTCCGGAGAACTCCCGATGGGAATTATAGAAATTAATGAGGACCTTTCTATTACCTTAGATGGGAATCTTGTCACTTTAGGGGGCGCAGGGGGAGGGGCTAATGGGGGGGTTCTATTGTCTGCGAACAGATCTTCCGCTGCAACGGTTGCGACCATTGTGAGCGGAATTGCCGGCAATTCCATTAGCGCTTTGGGGGGAAGCATAACCATGGGATCTTTTGAAGCGATGACAGCTCTTGGCAGTATTGCTCTTCTTGGAAGCTCTAGCTTAACTCTGGGAGATATTGTAGCTCTTGAAAATCTTACACTAACAGCGCCTGTAATTAATCTTTTAACGCATGGAGATGAATTGCTTTTAGATAACAATGGGGTTTTATATACGAGTCCTGCGCTGCACTTTTATTCAGGAGGAACGTATTCCCAATTTGGAGTGCTCGTTCCTGCAGGCCCCTTGGAATCCGGAAGCCTAGCCTTGGCACCGGATGTCTTTCGACCGGAACTGATTTTTAATAATTCTGTCATTCTCAATTTCGATACAGGCCCTCGTCCCGTTCCTTTTGTGATTCCGGTAGAGGCAAAGCAAGCCGTTATGTATGAATTATCCGTTTCCAGTGCGCAGCTGTCAGATATGGTGCCTATGTATGCGTCCGGATGCCCCTCATTGTGTAGCTTTACAAGTACGCAGTGCGATGACCACTATTTGGGTATTTTCCCGACTTGCGAAACGTCTTGTTCTTCTAGTTATAGGTTGGACCATAGGGACGATTGTAGAAGGTTTGTGGAATAAAATGGCATTGTTGAGATCTTTTTGCCTTTTGAGTGTGTTTGGGTATGCATTACTGCATTTCAGTGAATCCCAAGCAAAACCGTCAGGATTTCATCTGAGAGAGGGCGATGCAAAGGCGCCTGTCCAAAAATCAAGCAATAGTTTTGTGATCGAGAGCTCTCAAAATACGATGATCGATTGGGAGAGTTTTTCCATCGACCCAAATGAACATGTCCGATTTGAGCAATTGCAAAATACCTACGTTTTAAATCGCGTGACAGGAAAAAATGAGAGCGCGATTTTAGGCTCTTTAACTTCTAATGGAGCCGTCTATCTTGTGAATCCAAATGGGATCTTAATTGGGAAAGAAGCCTCCATTGATACGGCAGGATTTATTGCCTCCACTTTGGATTTGCTGGATTCTGATTTGTCATCGAAGCATTTTTCCGGAGAAAGTAGCAAAGGAATTGTCAATCTAGGGAAGATCCACTCTGCTTCAGGCGATATTTTTTTGATTGGACATACCGTAGAAAATAGCGGATGTATGGAAGCTCCCGAAGGGCGCTTAGGGCTGCTTTCCGGTTTTGATGTTGTAATTTGCCCGGAAAAGGCGCCCCAAGTTTTGATCCGGGTGGAAGAGTCTTTTACCCTCGAATCGGTGAAGGAAAACCCTTACGCTTTAGCGATTCGCCATAGTGGCATTACTGTGGCTAAAGAGGTGTGTCTCATTGCAGAAAAAGGGGTTGCAGAGGTCTCCGGCTCTATTTCTGCTGTCAATGGCGATGTGGGAGGATCTGTTCGCATTCTCGGTGACGAAGTTGTCTTGCTAGGCGAGGCCATCATTGACGTTTCGGGTATTCATGGAGGCGGGGAGGCTCTCCTTGGAGGGGACCGGCAAGGGAAAAATCCGGACATCCAAAACGCTAAGCATTTGTGGTTAGCCTCTGACGCCCAAATTCATGCAGACGCGCTTATCTCCGGCGATGGCGGAAAGATTGTTTTGTGGAGCGATCAAGCCACAATTGCTTATGGAACCATTACGGCTTTGGGAGGTCTTGAAGCTGGAAATGGAGGGTTTATTGAGATTTCAAGCCCTGGAAGCCTTATTCCGAATGCGAGGGTTTCAACGCTCGCTCCCCATGGGAAAAGCGGTCTTTTGTTTCTCGATCCTTGCGTTGTGACAATTTCTACAGGAACTGATGGGGGGTTTACGTACGCTGCCCCCAATTATACATTTACGGCAGCCGCCGCAACGATCAATACCACGACTTTACAAACACAGTTAGCAGCAACTAGCGTCATCATTAATGCGACAAGTACCGGTTCAGCCCCTGCCGGCTCCGGATCAATTACAGTAAATAATCCGGTGAGCTGGTCGCAGAATTCTACTTTGACTTTGATTGCGGAGGAAAACATTACCATCAACGCGCCCATCACAAGCACATACGCTGCCGGCAATTTCTCTGCGATTGCAATGACGACAACAGGGAGCGCGTCCGGAACGATTGGGATTTTAATCGCGGCTGACGTTTCAACTGTTGATGGGGATATTGTTTTAAATGGCACTTCCGCGTCATCAAGTTCCGGCGCTCATGGGATTTCTCTTTCCGGAGGGGCTTTGCATGCGACAGGACTTGGGACGATTTCCTTAACAGGAGATCCGGGAACGGGGTTAAGTTCTTTTGGAAATTCTTTGGCTTCAAATATAACTACACATGGCCAAAGTATCACGATAGTAGGAAGCACTATTCTTGCGGCCAATGTGGATCTTGATACCACGGACGGAGGATCAGCTCCCGGTGGAGCTGCCATCGATTTTTCAGGACTTGGAACTTCTATTGATGGGGCTTTTGATCTGACTTTAAATGGAAATGCGGTGAACTTTGATGATGTGATCGGTTTAGAGACTCCCATCCAAAGCTTATCTGTCGTAACTCCCGGAGGGACAGGGACGATTACAACAAGTGCAGATAATATTTTTTCTATAGGGGATATGACGTTTGATGGCGCTGTTATTTTAGCTGCAACGAACCGATTTACAAGTTTATCGGGGGATGTCATTTTCAATAGCTCAATTACAGGGAATCAAAATTTAACAATTACAGCAAATAGTGGAAGCGCTACCGTTTTAGGGACAATTAATTTATCAGGCGCTGCATTATCTGGGGCTATCTCCGGAAGACTCTCTGCAACGGGCTCTACAGGTCTTGTTTTTGGCGGAGAGATTTTAACGCAGGGCGGCACTTCCATTGGTGTTGGGGGGAGTGGGGGGAGTGTCACATTGCGCTCTTCTCAAGGATCAATTTCTCTGCATAACATTAATGCATCCGGAGGAACGGGCGCAACACGGGGGAATGCGGGAGATATTACGGTGGCTCCTTCCGGCGGTTATAGCGGAGGATTTCCTCTTGGCTTGATTATCGTAAATGCCGATTTGTCTTCAGGTTTTGATGGGAATTTTGTGTCTCTTGGAGGGGCTTCCGGAAGCGGAAATGGAACTGTTACGCTTTCTGCAAACAGGGAGCCGTCTACGGTTGCCACCATTACGAGCTCTTTGGGGGGAAATAGCATTAAAAGTAGATG
Source organism: uncultured bacterium (assembly GCA_964594545.1). Lineage (GTDB taxonomy): Bacteria > Chlamydiota > Chlamydiia > Chlamydiales > SM23-39 > DAIDHZ01. The sequence goes on from CAZQNB010000006.1 coordinate 17,137, forward strand.
CGGGAGCTTTGTTATGGGATCGAATGAAGCGATGACAGCCTTTGGGTCCATCGATCTTGGCTCTACAAGTAGCTTAACGCTTGGCGATATAGTGGCTTTAACAGATCTGACTTTGGACTCTCCCATTATTTCTCTTCGAACGCATGGGGATGAGACGCTGTATAACAATCTGGGTCAGTATTACACAAGTCCGACGCTCCATTTTATGGCAGGTGGTGTTTATACTGAAACGGGTACGCTCAATCCAAGCGGACCTATCAATGCAAAAAGCTTAGGGCTGCCTCCCTCAGCATTTCTCCCGTTGCTTACCTATCAAGGGACGCGGATTCTCAACTATGATTCCAATCAGATATTTCCCCCGGGACCCGCTCCTCAGCAATTTGTGATTTATGAACTTGCTGTTTGCGGCGCGCAGTTGTCTGATATGCTGCCGATTTTTGAGCCCGCATGTCCTCCAATAGTTCGGCATAAATCGATGGAAAATTGTAGGAAATATGTAACGAGGCGCTCAATTGCGAGCAAAGAAGATCAGAGGGTTGAAGGGAAGGTTGACCTGATAAGTATACAGCAGTGAAAAATTTTCTTTACCTGGCACAAAGCTTTTGCTATCGTGCGGCTGTATGAATTTTAGAAGATGTCGTTTATATATTTGTTCTCTTGTTGTTTGTGAAACGGTTTTATTTTCAAATCCGAGTGAGGTACCCTTGCAGAGTCCGGATTTTGCCGTTGCCTCTCCGGATTCCTTATTAGAGGGACCAGCTGTCAAAGAAGAAGGGCTTACAGCTGCATTAGGGAATCTCGATCCTATTTTATCTCCCGAATATGATGAACACCAAGGGGAGGCTGTCCAAGATATACAAGTAGGCATTACCCGATTGCCGGAGATGTCAAAGTTTAGAGGCCTTGTTCTTGTCGATAGCATAGATCACCTTTTAAACGAATCAGAGCTTGAATCGATTGAAGGATTAACTGTTTTTGGTGTTGAAATTCCGGGATCGGTAAAAACTTTGAATCAGGTTTTAAAACCTGTATACGTAGATCAGGAATGCAATGAAGAGACAGTGCAGAACATTAAACGGAAAATTTATAGCTATACGCAAGATCAAGAGCGTCCCTTTGTTGTTGTTTCTATTCCTCCGCAAAGGATTGCGTCGGGTGTCTTGCAGTGTGTTGTTGAAGAATCTCGCCTTGGCGAACTAAAAGTAGTGGGTAATAAATGGCTCCCTCCGCAAAGAGTGGCTCGGTATTTTAAAATCAAGCCGGGAGATCCGATTTCTCAAAGAAGAATTGCGAAGGATTTAAATTTTGCCAATCGCAATCCGTTTAGAAGGGTTGACGTAGTCTATAGCCCTGGAGATAAAATCAATACGACCGACTTGACCATTGAAGTGACAGATAGAAAGCCCTATCGATTTTATGCAGGGGCGGATAATTCGGGAGTTCCTCCTACCGGAAGACAGAGGTTTTTTGCCGGGTTTAGTTGGGATCAGGTCTTTAATTTAGATCACACATTTTTTTACCAATATACGACGAACTATGATGCGAGGAGATTTCACGCCAACACATTCCAATATATGGCTTTGCTTCCCAATGAATCGATTTTAAATTTTTATGGTGGATTTTCGATTCTTCACGCTAACTTGCCATCTCCCAATCGGAAGAATAAGGGGACAAACGTTCAAGCATCAGTAAGATATCACCAGCCTTTAATGCCGATGCATGATTTTACGCAGGAATTCGTTGTTGGATTTGATGTAAAAAACACAAACAATACGATGGAATTTGTCGATTACGCTCCGGCATTTGGCCAGACAGTCAACCTCACGCAATTTGTGGGTGGGTATCAGTGCGGATGGAAGAAAAACCCTCATATTTTTCACATGGGAGCGGAAGTTCTTTTTTCCCCGATGAGATGGATTCCCGGACAGGAAGACTCTGATTTTGCATCGCTTAGACCGGGAGCTAAAAACCGGTGGATTTATGCAGTGATGTTTGGCGATTATCAATATGCGCTTCCCTACTCTTTTGTATATACGGCGTTTTTTCGCGGGCAGTGGTCATCTCAAACGCTTCTTCCCAGCGAGCAGCTAGGGCTTGGCGGGTATGATACGATTCGAGGATATGACCAAAGGCAGTACAACGCAGATAACGGGATCTATGTGAGCCAAGAGGTGCATACGCCGACGTTTTCAGTTGTTCGCTCAAAAAAGCCTCACAAAGATCAGATGTATTTTCTTGCCTTCCTAGATATGGGTTATGGAATGGATAAAGTTCCGGTTCCCGGGGTAAAGCAGCACAATTATTTGATTGGAGCAGGCCCCGGATTTAGATACTTCTTTGGGTCGTATTTATCGGCTCGTCTCGATATGGGATTTAAACTTCACCACCAAGAAGACTTTACCGGTGGCGATATCATGTTCCACTTCAATGTCACCGGAAGTTATTGACCAAAAATATCTTTACAGGATAGCTTCTTTCGTAATTTTTTGAAGGGAGTTACTGTGAAAAGGCTTTTGGCTATTATTTTTTGTTGTATGGGAATCTGGACAAATATCAGCGGAGAGGAACAGCGCGTTTGTGTTTATGTGGATATTGTGGGAGATTTATTTCATGCAGGCCATGTTGAGTTTTTCAAGAAGGCGAAAAGTTTTGGAAATTACTTGATTGTTGGTGTTCTTGCGGATGATGTGGTGGAAGGGTATAAGAGACGGCCTGTCATTAGCTTAGAAAACCGAGTAAAAATGATCGAATCTTGTAAATATGTGGATGAAGTGATCATAGCGCCTCCTCTTCGTTTGACGGATGAGATGATTGATGCGTTTGGGATCAAGTTTGTCGTTCATGGAGATGATTTTAATAAAGATCTCTTAGAGGATCAATACGGAGTTTCTTTAAGGCGGGGTATTTTTCGAACAGTACCTTACGCAGCAGGGATTTCAACAACCCAAATCATTCAGGGGATTATCAGTCGCCACCACGACGGTGATTTTTAAAGAGAAATAACAGGATCCGCTTCGCTAGCAGGATCGCCTTCGGCGGCAGGATAGAATGCTTTGCACACATACGATATTCTGAAATACTGCTTTGATGTAATACGCAAGAGGTCTATTATATCATCCTGTCGCCGAAGGCGATCCTGCCAGCGAAGCGGATCCTGTTATTTTTCCTCTCAACGCCTATCAAATTTTTGTAGCGAAAAGACCCTGGAGCTTTTCAATCGCAATCTCAAGGTCTTTAATTCTTTTTGCGTAGCTTTCGATCTTCCGCATGTGAACTTCTTGGCGGTTGTAGTCTTGAATAGGAATCGCGGGGCTTCCTCTGTAGACTCCGGCCTTGAGCGATTTAGACGCGCCGCTGCGAGTTGCCATCATGACTTTATCATCGAGTTCTATATGGCCAAGTATCCCTACTTGCCCTCCGAGCATGACGTGTTTGCCGGTTTTGGCTGATCCTGCAATCCCTGTCTGCGCAGCAATCACATTGTCTTCGCCAATCTCTACATTGTGGGCGATTTGGCACAGGTTATCAATTTTAGAGCCTCTGCGGACAATCGTCGCTTTAAATCGGGAGCGGTCAATGGTTGTATTCGCTCCAATTTCCACGTCGTCTTCGAGGAGTACAATGCCAAGCTGCTCGAGCTTGTGATAGACCCCCTTTTGGTCCGGGATATACCCAAACCCGCAAGAGCCGATAATCGCTCCCGGCTGTAGGGTGACTCTATTTTTAAGGATGCATTTTTCTCTGACAACGGACGAGGGGTGAAGAACACAATCATCGCCGATCTCTACGCCGTAGCCGATCGAAACATGAGGAAATAGGGTGGTGTTTTTGCCAACAGTGCATCCTTGGTCGATGACCACATAGGGGCCGATATGGGCTGTGGGGTGGATGGTGGATGTGGGATGAATAATCGCTGTGGGGTGAATCCCGGTGAAGCCGGATTTCATTGAGGAGGATAAGAGAAGTTCAGCGATGATTTGGAATGTTCGCGAGGGATTATCTGAGATAAGATAGTTTTTCTCTTCTTGCTTAAGCGCTGTAGAATCAATACAGATGACTCCGGCTTTCGATTTTTTCATCGCTTCGGAGTATTTGGGGTTTGCAAGGAAAGAGAGATCTGCGCCGGATGCTTCCTCAAGGGTATTTACCCCGGAGATTATATAGTCAGGATCGCCTGTAAAAGAGGCGGCAGTTTTTGCCGCCAATTCGGATAGAGTAAACCGCTTCATTAACCTGCTCGGTTGATGGTCATTTCATCCATTAGACTGTCATTGAACTCTTCGTTATCAGATACTTTTTTATTTTTCTGATCGAGTTCATATTTTTTATCCATTGCTGAAATGACTTGTGTTGTCACATCGAGATCGGAACGGATATAGAAACAGGCTTCTTTATTGATCACGTAGTCGAGTTTGTTTTTTTCGGCAACTTCCTTAGATGCAATAGAAATCGCGCTGCTAATCTTTTGGACCATTTGATGGTTCGCATGATTGAGCACTTGGTAGAATTGATTTTGATAGCGAGACAGTTCCTCTTGAAGAGCTTGGAATTTGTTTTTCATCTCTTCCTCTTTTTGAGGGGAGATGCTATCTAAAAATTCTGTGTCTTCAAATTTTGCAGAGAGTTCTCTGAGTTGAGATTCTGTGTTTTCGATCATTGAAGACATTTGCTTGCGCAATGACTCAAAATTTTCCTGCTCTTTTTTGCCGTGCTTAGACTCTGTCACGCAAGTTGTAAAGTTCACAACGCCAGTAACAACGTTTTCTGCAGCAAGCGAAGATCCTGCAATAAGGGCTGTAGCTAAAACTGCTGAAAAGAATTTCTTAACCATAGATTCTCCTAAAAAAGTTAAATTCAAAATTGTCCGCCCATAGAGAAGAAGACCTTCTGCCATTTTCCATCATGACGGTCTTTTTTGACTAGAGGAATGCCATATCCGACGAGGATTGGGGTTCTGTTTCCGATGTCGATCCTCAGGCCAACGCCTGTCGTGGGTCTGATTTTGCTGATTTGAAATGAGTCGAATTCTACGGAGCCCACGTCGACAAATGTAAAAATATCGAGCATTCTAAAAATTTCTTGATTGTATTCGAGGGATACAAGCGAGGATGAAAGGCCGCCATATGGGGTGTCTGTCCGTTTAAATCCTCCATTTTCATTCTCAAGCTTGACTACAGGTCCTAAAATAAATGGTTTGTATCCTCGAACCGTTCCTTCCCCCCCGAGGAAGAATCGTTCGCTATAGGGGACTGTATATTTATCTGTTTTACCAAACGGGACGATGAATTTGAAATCGCCTCGCAGTTTTAGCGTCCCTTTAGACCATAAAGGCCAATACAGCGCGTTAAGGTAGCTGAGTTTGACAAAATAATAGCTTCCGCCAACGCCTGCCATTTCAGATTCAAAATAGGATCTCCAGCCGCGATGGGGTTTAATGGCGTTGTCGGTGGAATCATAGCTCACATTCCCGCTAAATGCGGACACAAGACCATCTTGATTGATTTGCTTCTTGACCATAGCAACAGATGCAGCAGCAATGGCTGAGGAATCGACCGGATTAATCGAGATATTATCTTTCGCGTGGCGAATCCTTTGGCGCATTCCTGCAGTCCAGTAGGTGGAAAGGGGGTAGTTTGTGTAGACAGATCCGCCGTATGTGACGACTTTGACCTTTTCTGATTGCAGATCAGACCATGTACGGCTTAATTCCACCCCAAATCTCCAGAGAGTGTCATAGACATAGGGATTCATCCAGGAGATGAGGACGCTGTTTTGTTGTTTCCCGACGGTTCCTTTCACATGGAAAAATTCGCCGCCGCCGCGCAGTTCTGAGATGTGGCCGCAAAGAGCTTTGGGAATGCCTCTGAGATTGAAATTGCGCTCTGTGAGATCAATCCCCCCGAATACGCTGTCAGTGGAGCTAAAGCCCATGAATAAGCTGATGTTTCCGGTGGTTGTCTCTTCGACTTCAATATAGACATCTCGATAGTTTTCGCCGAGAGTCGTATCTTCGGAGGTTCTCACAGCGTAGACATTGACGCTCTTAAAATAACCGATCGCTTCCAGTCTTTTTTGCGTAGCTTTGAGTTTGCGAGAGTCAAAGGTCTCTCCGGGGACAAGGAGCGATTCGCGCAAGATCACATTGTTGTGGGTCGATGTGTTTCCAAAGATGTGAACGAGGCCTACTTTGTATTGCTCCCCTTCATCGATGTAGAAATCGATATCGAAGATGGGTTCATTTTCTTTGAGGATTGTCTCATGCTGAACGCTCGCATCGATGTATCCCTTTTGCCCGTAGTAATCTTTGATCGCTTGAGCGGTGTCCCTAACTTTTTCCGGAGAAAATGGGGCGCCGTCAGTAATTAAAGATCTCTTGAGGAGATCTTCAGTGCTTAATAAGGTGTTTCCGGAGAAGTTGATACAGCCAAAATGGAAAAGCTGGCCTCTATGCGCTGTAATTTCGATGATGAGTTTTCCGCTATCGGGATCTTCTTCCAGATGAATATCGACCCTGGCATCAGCATACCCCTTGTTGTGGAGGTAGTTGATGATCGTCATTTTATCTTGTTCGAGGACCTCATCGCGGTAGGTGCCTGTCCCTGTGATCCAGCTGAGCAAGAAGTTGTATTTTTTCAAATACATTTGCTCTTCGATGTCCGATTTTTCACTCTTTGTGAATCCATGCAAGACGATTTTTTTGATATGGCCGGGGCGTCCTTCTTGGACTTCGATGCGGATGTTTACTTCATTGGAATTGGGAATGGGTTCAACGGAATAGGAGAGTTGCGATTCGAAGTATCCCTTTTTGAAGTAATATTCTTTGACCTTGTTGAAGGATTTGTTGAATGTTTGCCGATTGAAAACGGTGCTCGGTTTGATGTCGAGTTCTTTTTGGAGAGTGGATGATTTGATCTGTTCATTTCCGATCCATTGAATGGCATGGATTCTCGGTTTTGGGGTGACGTGGATCACAATTGCGACCCCTCCATCTTGCAGTTTGACCGATGGGTTGACATGGTCATATTCTTCAGATAGGTTTTTAAGATCGCTATCGAATGTGAGTTGAGAGAAGTTATCTCCCTCTTGTGTTTTCATTCGGGCGAGCACAGGTTTTGAGTCGAATGGGGTCTCTCCTGGGCAATCGATGACGATTTCAATATGGGAAACTTTTTTCTCGTCATAAAATTCAGTGGCTGCAAGCGGCGCAATGGCGCTTGACAGGAGGATGGCAAGAAGAACTCTAGATGGATACTTATATGAATTCATGGTGGTCGGATTATAGAATACTTTACTCAATATGTCAAAAAGTTTGACGACCTTTGAAAGCGCGCGTCAATGTACCGCCATCGATATATTCGAGGCTGCTGCCTAAGGGAAGTCCAAATGCCAGGCGAGATATGGATACGGGCATTTGCTGTAATTCGCTTTTTAGATAGAGGGCTGTTGTATCTCCTTCTAGAGTGGAATCAAAGGCTAGGATGACTTCGGTTACTTTATTCTTTTCGATTCTTTCTTGAATGCGATCGAGCCGTAAAGAGTTTGCGTGACGCCCATCCAAAGGGGACAGGAGGTGTTCGACTACATGATAGAGGCCTTTGTAGCTTTGGGTTTCTTCAATAGAAAATACATCGCGCCTACAGGCAATGATACACATTTGCGTAATGTCTCTTGTTTTTGCATCGCAATATTTGCAAATGCCTAGATCTGTCAGGCATCCACAGACTGTACAGGGGGGGATTTTCTCTTGAATGGTGTGTAAAATATCTCCGAGAGAGGTCAATTGATCTTTTGGCCAGCTGATGAATTCAAAAGCGAATCTTTCCGCTGTCCGAGTTCCTACACCCGGTAATTTCCGTAGGTGTGAAATCAAAGGGGTGAGTTCTGCCGGGTATTTTTGCGTCATGGAGGCGAGACTACCAAATCGGGGAATTAATCGCTATTTGGGAGTTGTATGCCATATTCAGAGGCCCATCTTGCTTGGTTTTCTCTGATATGGGATATGAGATGATCGCATAAGCCACCGGATTCTGACCAGAGAAGTTGGTCGTTCATAAAGTTGAGGAATTTATGTGGAAAATTTGTTAAGATCGTCATGAATATATCGGTTGGGGGTATCTTTGATTCCGTGTAGAGGCTCATATAGGGAAAAAATTCCCGATCCAGTAATGCTTTTTCCACTTCATTAAGGAAGTCTATATTGAACTCTGGATGATTTGCGCCTTCCTTCATTTTTCTTACGAATAACGCGAGCTCTATCCAAGCTTTGCGATGGGGATTGGCTGACTCTATAAATAGATGATACATATCATGAAAATACATCGTCGGATCGAGGTGGCATCGGGTAGTATGTACTTGCAGAGCCGGAGAAAATCGAGAAGAGATGGACATCACTCTTTTGTCCGGATCGCTGAGCTTTTCTTCTGCTCGATAGCCTAAAACGGGAATAGGTTTCATAGCTAAAGGGAATCTATTGGAAAGCAATTGAAAAAGAAGTTTTGGGTGGAGAATGAGAACTTCTAATCCTGTAGGGTCGGTGTCGGGGTTGTATATGGTTGGCATGAAGGTGTGTGTTTCAAATATATTATACAGAAGGCTTTCTTCTGCGCCCGGGAAGCATATCTCTTGATCCGGTAGAAAGGGGGCTTGGTAGGAAAAAATTTCCAAATCGGAGAGATGGAGCTGTTTGTCTAATTTCTCTATAGACTGATCCATTTTTGGATCTTTCAGTCGTTTAAATCCGTGGCGTAAAGCCTCGTGCCATGGTTTAGCGCTTTTTGTATTATAACAACGGAATTCGCTTAAGTCTTTGCAGGAATCGTAAAGGAAAATATGAGCCATTGCCTCGTCATTTAAGAGGTTTTCTTTATACATTTGTAAAGAGGTTAAGACCCCTTCTTCTCCTCGAAATAGATCCGCATTCCAGTTTCTTGCAAAGATATCTTTCATATTTTGAGACTGTTCACATAGGCTGGATCGGGCATTGATTTTATTTGTTAAGAGTTCTCGTTGGGGTAGGGGGACCCGTTTCAAGAAATTTCTATTCCAGAACTCTAAGGGGATGCGTCGCAGGGTTGGCGAGGGGTGGAAGGCTCGATAGCCGGGTCCTTGAGGGAATATTCTTTTAGTTGTTAGTGAAATCATATTTTTATATTATTTGTTGCATATACTTTATCATTAATTATTGTTTTATGTCAATCCGCTTGTTTTTTGTAATTCATTGGTTATTAGTTGTTTAAGTGTGTGAACCTTTTCCTCTCGTAATCAATTTCCTTTTCGTGAAATAATGCTAAAATCTTTAATATTCCTTCTGTGGATACTGTAAATTCATGATAAAAAATGACTTAGAATCTATCTATCGCAACCACCACGAAACCAAAAATCGGTATGGATATCTCTATTGCCATGGATCTAGAGGCGTTTATTTGCAGCGCTGGATAGGGCGGGGGAAAAAAGTCCTAGATCTCGGCTGTCGCGATGGGATGCTCACCTCATTTTTTGCAGAAGGCAATGAGGTGATTGGCGTGGATATCGATCGCAAAGCTCTTGAGATCTCGCAAAAAAAACTAGGCATTGAGACCCTTTGGGTTGATTTGAATATGGAGTGGCCTTTTGCTTTGCAATCATTTGATGTGATTGTTGCCTGTGAAATCGTGGAGCACCTATTTTTCGTCGATTCATTTTTAGATAAAGTGAAGGCGACGTTAAAGCCCGGGGGCCTTTTTATTGGATCTGTTCCGAATGCTTTTCGGATGCGGAACCGGATGAAATTCCTTTTTGGCAATGAATATGAAACGGATCCTACCCATGTGCGTCAGTTTTCTGTTTCGAAACTGCAAAACACGCTAGAGAGTCGTTTTTCAGATATTGAAATCATCCCTTTGCAAGGGAAGGTTTTCCCTTTCATCTCTGTTTCTCAAAGGTTGCCCTTCTTTGTGAATCGGTTATTTGCGAGAGATTTGCTCTGGAGATCTTCGGGTTAAGAATTGAAATACTTCCTCAAGATCATCGCTCGTTGTAGAAGTAAGTGAAAGGATTTCAAGACCTTTTTCAGTATAGAGTTTTTCCGGGTTTACAAATCTCGCTCTGAGCTTAAAATATTCATTTTCAATTGTAAATTCCTCAGGAGTTTTGGCTCCATTTTGCAAAATGGCGAGCCGATACGGCCACCTTGGGGGATAAAAGATCGACTGCCCATCAAAACCTAAATATTTCTCTTGGTTTAAGAAATGGAAAATGGAGGGGAAGATATCGACATGGGTGGCTGTATCTGTTTGAAGAGTCAGATCATTTGCAGGGAATTTAAACAAAATAGGGACGTTTGTTTGCTCACGGTTTAGATGCGTGCCATGAAAGAGAGATCCTTCCTCGAAAAATTCCTCTCCATGATCGCCTGTGATCGCAATGATCCCTTGTTCATAAATGTTTTCCTTTTTCAGCAGAGAGAAAAATCGATCCATTAACGTATCGACATAGTGGATCGCATTTCGATATCTATTTTTGATGGGTTCAAGGTTCTCCAAACTTAGGCTTAAATAGTCAATTTGATCGACAATGGGGGTGAATGTATAGGGGAGATCCAAGGGGAAGCTGTATTCTGAGTGCGGCGCATCAAGGAAAAATAGATAGAGATTTCCTTCTTTTCCCCCTTCTGTTTGCAGTTCATTTTCAAAGCTCTTCATGACAAGAGCGTCTTTCTGCCAAGATTCGATGGATCGATCCGGCGCATATTCGCAAATTGTATCTGCTAACATTCGATTGGGACCAAAGATTTCCGTATCCATATCGAAGTACCGAAGATCTGCAGAGGAATACACATGGATTTTGTATCCGAGATTTTTCAATAAATGAAGGGGGACGCTTCCTTTATGAGAAGTTTTACTCCACTCTGTCCAGTGATAGGGAAAGAGGGAGTGAAAAATGGCAAACCAAGAAGTTTGCGTACAATTGGCATTGGCATAGGAATGGGGGATACGGATGTTTTCTTTGCCAAATAAAGTGAGATGGGGGGCGATTGCTTCACAGATAAAGTCATCTCGAAAAGTTTCGATGATGAAAAGATAGATATTTGGTTTGTGTTGAGAAGAACTTAAAATTTGAGCTTCGAGCATTTCTTTTGGGTCATACGGGAGAGAAAGGGGTTTTTCGAGGCTCCGGTGTGGCAAAGAGGGGGAAAGAAAAGTCTCTCCAAGGGGCGTTGTTTTTTGATATTTTGCATAGATAGCGTAGGGCATATTTCGGATTTCTACCCATTCAAAAATAAGAAGGAAAGAAGTGATGAGAGTAAGCGCGCTCAGGATTTGGAAATGGGAAACTTGGAGTGTTTGTTTTTTTGAAAATAGATGCAAAAATTGATAGATCCCAATTCCGATCACGGGTACGCAAAGAAGAGAAATCCCAATAAAAACCAACATCGTTTGATTCATATTGATGGCTTGAAATACGGTAATGATATGCAGGAATCCGTGGCCTGCGAAAAAATTTAAAAGATAGGTCAAACGAACGTCCATTAATTTTAGCAAAATGAAGTTGGTGAAATGGACCATCATCAAAGCAAAGAAAAAAGAGAGGAGCGCGAAATAGATGATCTTAGGGACTTTCCCTTTTAACAGATGGGCAATAAGGGCAAAAAAAGTCACTTCCAATAGGCTTTGAGCCAATAAATGAGCGATAAATAAAGGGGAGAGATTTAGAGGAAGCTCACGGATAAAGCTCAGGCTAAATAGGCAGAGGAAAAGAAAGATAAAATACAGATAATTTAGGGGGCTTTTTTTTTGGAAAAAATTTTTCATCTTTCCCTTAGGATAATGCACAATCTTTTGAGAAAGCAATCAAAATGTCGATTTTTTGAGTCTCGCTCAAAATCGATTTTTAAAGTATCTTTGGTCTTTGTAGGTCGGACAAAAAGAACAGGATCGGTCGTCCCCGAAACGGGGCCCCGGACCGGAAGATTTGCGAAACGCAGGCAGGATATGCAGGATAGAAAATTTTTTTATCCTGCATATCTTGCCCGCGCTTTGCGGATCTTGTTATTGTTTTTTGTCCGGTACAGAGATTTTTGGTATAAAAATTAGGTGGGGATTATGGCGATGTTCCGGAAAATGGTTTCAGGTTTGCTTCTTGTCGGATTTTGCGTGCAAGGATACGCCAAGTCAAAAAACCAAGAAGAGGTAGTCCCCGTTGTTGTTTTGGGCGGCGGTATTGGCGCTTTGACCTCGTCTCTTTACTTAGGGAGAGCGGAGCTGCGTCCGATGGTCATCGAAGGGCATACCCCGGGCGGCTTGCTTACGCAATCCCATAGCGTGCAAAATTGGCCCGGCATCATGGAAATTGAAGGCCATCTTTTGACTGAAAATATGCGCAAACAAGCAGAGGCCAGCGGCGCTGAATTTTTTGCTGAAGAAGTTGTGGCTGTCGACTTTGCAAAGCGCCCCTTTACCATTACACTCCAATCGACGGATGGCGCAAATACAAAAAGGAAAATTCGGGCTGAATCATGCATTATTGCGATGGGAACAGAACCTAACTATTTAGGCATACCGGGCGAAAGCGGTCCCAAGGGGTATTGGGGTAGAGGCGTCTCCAATTGCGCGATTTGCGATGGCAATTTATACCGCAATCGAATCGTCGGTGTTGTCGGCGGCGGCGATGCTGCCGTGTTAGAAGCTCTCTATCTTTCGAATATCGCCAAAGAGGTCACGGTTTTTGTCCGCAAAGATAAATTGAAAGCAACCGAGCAAAAAAGGGTCGAAACACTTCTTGCAAAACCCAATATTCGCATTATGTATAATACGCAAGTTGTTGAAGTTAAGGGGGATGTGGAAGGTGTTCGCTCGTGTGTGATAAAAACTGAAGGGCGAAGAGCTGAAAACTTTCAGTTAGATGGACTTTTTTTAGCCATTGGTTCAAAGCCCAATAGTCGCATATTTAAGGGCGTTTTAGATCTTGATTCTGAAGGGTATATTGTCGTTCATAATGGGCAGCAAACATCGGTTGAAGGTGTTTACGCTGTGGGAGATATTGTAGATCCCGTATTTAAACAAGCTATTTCTGCGGCGGGAGATGCCGCGAAAGCAGCGCTTCAAGCCCAACAGTATGTATCAGACCGTATGAACAATCTGGCGTCCAAAAAAAATCCCACAAAACCTCTAAAGAACGATTCTGTTACCTACGAAGTGATTGAGATTTTAAGTCTAAAGCAATTCGAGAGTGAGATAGAAAACACAACAGTTCCTGTTGTGGTTGATTTTTATGCCACCTGGTGCGGCCCTTGTAAACGGATTGCCCCGGCTCTTGAGCTTGCTGCAGCAAAACTGGGCGGCAAGGTGAAATTTTTGAAGGTGAATGTCGATCGCTTGGAAGCGTTGAGCAATAAATATAACATCCGCTCTATGCCAACAGCGCTTCTTTTTGATTCTAGCGGCGATGTTTTAGATCGAAAGGTGGGCTTAGGCCCGATCACTCATCTTTTGCGAGATCTTGAGGAATAACTTCGTGAAATAAGCGATCGAGGGCTGGGCCAAACTCTTTATGGATCCAGCCTTTGACATTGAGGTGCGATTGCGGGATTGTTCGATCGTCAAAACTTTGAAGCGAGACTACTTTAATTGCTTTTGAAAGAAGAATGTTTTTTTTGTTTGTGAACTGTGCAATCATTTTGTTTTTTCCATTGTGGATACAAAATTCATAGGGAGTTCTCCCTGCGTTGAATCGAGAAATCACAGCGTAAGGCCATTTGTTTTCTTGAAAGAGCGATTGCCCCTGAAGAAAATGGGGAACGTGGCCGGTAAGGTGGTCAAAGATTGTGGGGAAAATATCCATCTGCGTCGCAATTGTTCGGGATTCTTTAGATGTTTTAGATCCAAATTTCATGAAGAGGGGGATTCTCGTCTGCTCTTGGACTAAATGAGAGTTGTGAAATAAATGGCCATGTTCAAAAAATTCTTCTCCGTGATCTCCGGTGACGATGATGATCGCTTCTTCTTTGTTTGGAATGTTTTCTAGGAACCTCCCAAATAAGTGATCGATATAATGCACTGCATTGCGATACCGATTTTTGATTTGGTGAATCCGATTTTCTGAATAAAAAGCCTTGAAGTAGGCAAATTCATTTGCAAAGGGGACAAATTTGGGCGTCCAATTTTTAGGCCAGGAGTAATCGAAATGGGTAGAATCCCAAAATACGATGAACATTTGACCCTGTTCGAGATTTTTATGGGTTGCGAGATCTCTTTGGAGGGCTTCGAGAGCCTGCATGTCGGTGTCTGCAGCCGTGATAGGAGAAACATGGTGGAATTCTTGCCTTGAATTGAGAAGGAAGTTGTCATCGCCAAAGAGAAGCGGTTGCATTCCATAATACCCAAGCTGCGCAGAGCTGTAGAGATTGATTTGATAGCCCATCTTTTTTAATAGATTGAGAGGAGGGCTTCCTATTTTCCACCCGCTTTGTTGAACGTTATACCAGTGATGGGAAAATTGGGAGTGGAAGATAGAAAACCAGGAGGGGTGAGTTGCGTTCGCATTCGACAAAGTAAAGTCCGCCTTAAAACAATCGTTTTGGAATGCAAAAAGATTTGGAGCCCCCTCTTCTGTGATGAAGTCCCTTCTAAAACTTTCGATGACAAAGAGATAGATGTTGGGTTTTGAGGACAGTGGATGTTGGGTTTCTTCGATGGACCTCACGATCTCTTTTTCATTCGGAGGGGAAAGAAGTGGATGGACTGTCTGTAGGACGATGCTATTTGGTTGTAAGAAGGTCGATTTCCAGGGGAGGGATTGGAGGAAGGCGGTATAGGTATTGGGGTGGATGATATGAGAGGCGGAAAAATCCCAGAATAATAGGGCTGTAGGAAGGCAGAAAATCGCAAGCGGGAGAAATTCACAACGCACACGAAGCGGATATTTTTTTGTGACCTTTGCAGTCCCTTTATAAAGGGCGATTCCGGCTAGAGGAAGGATCGTCAAGGTAAGGAATATAATGGCCCAAGCCCAAATAGGAACGCCTGAGGCGTCGAGTAGGTAGAGGAAATTAGTAAATGTTTCATCGAGAATAAATAAGGACATGGTTTGCCAGATCGAAAGATTTAACACGCGATCCATGAGAAAATCTAGGACATGTAAAACAAAAAGAAGAAAGGTGATTCCGATAAATGCGAAAAAGATCTTTTGGTTTGTAAAATAAGACAAGAAAAGTCCAAAGGCAGCAAGAAGTAGAGTTTCTAGGGCGGCTTGCCCTGCGGCGTACAGAAAGAAAAAGAATCTCGATTCATGCAGAGGATCTTTGGTGAAAATGCCGGTTGCCGACATGAACGTCAAAAGAACAAAATAAATTCCGAAATAGAGGTAATTAATCTTTCCCATAAGCTCTCTTTACATGAACTGATTTTTCATGTATATAAATTCTACTTATGGATTGGATTCACCGTTTTCAACTTTTTTTATTCGACTTTGATGGCCTTCTTGTAAACACAGAACATATTCATTACCAAGCGTATGTGAATATGTTGACCAATCGGGGATGCACTGTGGATTGGAGCTTTGCGAAGTTTTGCTCTTTAGCGCATTTGAACGCAGAGGCTTTAAAGCAGCAGATCTATGCAGAGTTTCCTCTGCTCGATCCCAATTTTCAGGTTTTGTACGCGGAAAAAAAGCGCATTTATTATGAGCTCATTAGGTCCGGGAAAGTGGAATTGATGCCCGGCGTCGCGCCTCTTTTACAAGCTCTTGAAAAAGCGGGGATACGCAGATGTGTCGTGACCAATTCGCTTCTAGAGCAGATTCAGCTGATCCGATCGGGACACCCTGTTTTACAGACAATCCCCCATTGGATAACGCGTGAGGATTATGAGCTTCCCAAGCCAAGTCCGGACGGGTATCTTCGGGCCATCGAGCTTTATGGGAAAAAAGGGGATCGGATCATTGGGTTTGAAGATAGTATTCGTGGGCTTCAATCTTTAGAGCAAACCCCGGCAAAGCCGGTCCTTATTTGCCCGTCTCACCACCCCTTGCTGGAGATGGTTTTATCTAGGGGAGTTCTCCACTTTCAATCGATCTCGGATATTTCACTTGCATAAGAAAAAGCCCCTGAGGGGGAGCTGAAGACCCTGCCTGTTTGCGATCTTTAGAGTTAAAAATTTGGGGCACATCTTTTGCCTTGATTTGCTTGGATCCGATATCAAGGAGTATTCCTGTAATGTTTCTGACCATTTTATAGAGGAACCCTTCCGCTTCAAATTCTAGACGAATGCCCCCTTCTTGCGGGATCATATCGATCCTGTCAATTGTTCGAATGGGGTCGTAGCTTGCAGCGCCTCGGTGCGGTTGATTGGCAAAAGATGTGAAATCGTGCGTTCCTAAGAACTCGGGGATGGCTTCTTTCATCAGATGGAGATCGCACGAGACTTTAACATGGTAGGAGTAAAGTTTAGTAAATGGATTTGAGATTCGATCAAGATGCAAGTGGTAGTGGTAGATTTTGGATACCGCGCTATACCGGGCGTGAAAATCATGTGCGACAGGTTCAATGCCATAGACTCGAATGTCTAGAGGGAGAAGGGCATTGATTGAGAGTAAAAATCGATGCGTATCAAGAGGGACTTGAGTATTGAAATGGGCTACTTGTTCTAGTGCATGGACTCCTGCATCTGTTCTTCCGGAACCTGTAAGGTCTATTGGATGGCGTAAAACTGTTTCGATGGCTTTTTGAATGAGGGGAGCAATGGCTCTACCTGTTTTTTGAACCTGCCAGCCGGAATAATGGGTTCCGTCATAAGAAATTTGTATTTTAAATCTTTTAGATGCCATTTTGAATAGAGATTGACCCGGAAATATGACTATTTCCGGGTCGAAACAATTATGAAAGGTGTTTGTTGACTAGCTTAGTCATTTCAAACATATTTACAGCCTTTTTGCCGCCAAAGATTTTTTGGAGGTTCTCATCAGGATTGATGTTTCTTTTGTTTTTTGTGTCTTGAAGACCTTTTTTCTTGATATACGCCCACAGTTTTTTTGTTACTTCTGTGCGAGGCATCGGTCCTTCACCGACCACAGCAGCAAGCTCTTTGCTTGGCTTCATGGGTTGCATGAACTTTGATACTTTTGGTTTTGTTGCCATACTTTTGTTCTCCTTTGAAAAAGCTCAACAATTAATAATTTTTCCTCAAAAGAATCTTTTTATCCGCCCGAAGAATTAATAGTCAAAAAAAATTTTGTCATCGACCTATTTTTTTTAAGCACATGAGCCAAAATAAGATCCCTTTTTCTCTAAAAAGAAGAGAGGAATTTTCATTCTAGCACATAGAGAGATTTTGTCTATAGAACCTCTGCATCGGACAAAAATTTAAAACGCACAATAAAAAAAAGGGATGTTGGATTTTTATCGCGTTCGTGGCAAATTTCACGAGGACAGTATGGTAATAATGAAAGAATATTTGTGCAAACAGCAGATTGCAAAGCGTCTCCCTCCCAATGAATTGGAACGCTTAATTTCTTCTGAAAAGAGTCTTGCTGTCCTGGAACAGCTCCATGAAATTGGGCAGTTAGAGACTCTTTTAGAACACTCCTCTTTTTCTCTTACAGCGCTTGAAGTGTTGTGCAACGACTTGATGCCCGTGCAAGAATTTTACAAGGAACTCGGCGGCATTGTTGGCTATCAGGAAAAAATTCTTTCTCTTCTTTATGCAAAAGATCATCAAAAATACGAAGTGACTTCTTCCTATCACGCCCCCTCATTCATCGATATTTCTACGCTAAATGCCAAGACACAACAGGCTGTTTTTTCAGGGCTTGAATCTTTGCCGGAAATCGCCGAGATGATTCCTCTTGGAGGGGCTGCAGATAGGCTTCATCTCGTTGATGAAGAGACGGGAAGTGATCTTCCTGCTGCAAAATTGCGGTTTGCAGGAAAAATTTTGTTGGAGAGAATCATTGCCGATATTCAAGCGCGCGAGTATCTGTATTTTCAATTGTTTGGAAAGCAAGTTGTAACTCCGGTTGTGCTGATGACTTCATTTGAAAAAGATAACCATTTTCATGTGATGAAGATTTTAGAGGAGAACAGGTGGTTTGGCAGGCCTAAGGAGTCATTTCGGATGATGGCGCAGCCATTAGTTCCTGTTGTTAAAGAAGATGGGAAATGGCTTTTTGATGAGAGGATGAAGCTTGTGATGAAACCCGGTGGACATGGAGCCATCTGGAAGCTTGCCTTAGACCTAGGTGTTTTTGATTGGCTCTCCTCTCTCGGTCGGAAAAAAGCGCTTGTACGGCAAATCAATAACCCGGCGGCAGCCTTCGATTATGGTCTTTTGGCCTTTTTAGGCATCGGATGGAAACAAGACAAGATCTTTGGCTTTGCCTCTTGTCCGCGTCTTTTGCGGGCAGCTGAAGGGGTGAATGTGCTGATTGAAAATGAAAAAGACGGAAAACAGTCAATTGTTTTAACAAATATTGAGTATTGCGACTTTGCTAAATTTGGCATTGAGGATCTTCCGCTCAAAGAAGGGGAGCCGTATTCCCGATTTTCATCGAATACGAATCTGTTGTTTGTGGATCTTTCAGCGATTCAAAAAGCGGTTTTGAAAAATCCCTTTCCGGGGTTACTTTTGAATTTAAAAAAGGGTTCCTTTCTCAATGCCGATGGGATGAAGCAAGAGGCTGTCTTAGGGCGACTTGAATCGACGATGCAAAATATTGCGGATGTTTTTATTGAGGATAAAGGGGACTCTTTGGTTCCTGAAAAAACGTTCATTACATACAATCAAAGGCATAAAACAATTTCGACGACGAAAAGAGCGTATGTTGAGGGGGGAACTCTCCAAGAAACTCCGGAGTCTTGTTTTTTTGATTTTCTATTTTCAGCGCGTGAGCTGTTAGAATCTCATTGTGGTTTTTCTCTCCCCCCTCCTCGGTTGCTTGGCCCACATCTTTCTTTAGGCCCGGAGTTTGTCTTTCTCTACCACCCTTGTCTTGGACCTCTTTACTCTATGATCGAGAAAAAATTGAAGGGAGGGGCTTTATCGTTAGGCTCTATGCTTCGCCTTGAAATCGCCGATATTTTGATAGAACAATTAGATTTAAGCGGCGCTTTAGACATCAAGGCAACCCAAATCATGGGAGAGAAAAATCAAGAGGGTTCCCTTGTGTATTCAGACAAGATAGGCAGATGTACTCTAAAGAATGTGACCCTTCGAAATCTGGGGATGGATATAGAAAAGTCTCGCCCTTTTTGGCGAGGGGATTTTCATTGCCATGAGGGGGTTGAAATTCTCCTAAAAGGGGATTCGGAATTTATTGCGGAAGGGGTGACTTTTGAAGGGTCTCATCGCTTTGAAGTGGAAGACGGCATGTCGATGAGGGTGAGTCAAAAATTTGGGAAACTTTTGATTGAACTCGAACGAAAAGCACAAACATGATAAGACGAGATTATGGCGAAAAAATACGATGAATCTGCGGTCCAGTCTTTGGACGCTCTTGCGCATATCAGGCTTCGTTCGGGGATGTACATCGGCCGTTTAGGCGATGGTTCCCATTCGGACGACGGCATTTATGTCATGCTCAAAGAGGTCATAGATAATGCCATTGATGAATTTATCATGGGTAACGGGACTAAGGTGGAAATTGGCCTTGATGAAAAAACCTCTACCGTTTCTGTGCGCGATTATGGGAGGGGAATTCCTCTTGGCAAGGTGATCGAGTGTGTGAGCAAAATCAATACCGGCGCCAAATATAACGATGATGTATTCCAGTTTTCTGTCGGCTTAAACGGGGTGGGAACAAAAGCTGTGAACGCGCTCTCTTCCCATTTTATCGTCCGAAGTATCCGAGAAGGGCAGTTTGTCGAGGCTGTTTTTTCTAAGGGCGTTTTGAAAGGACAAAAAAAGGGAAAAACTCAGGAAGAGAACGGAACGTGGGTAGAGTTTACTCCGGATACCGAAATTTTCAAAAAATACAAATTTCAAAAAGATCTGATTTTAAAGCGTTTATGGCATTATGCGTATCTCAATACGGGCTTGACGCTTCACTTCAACGAAGAAATAATCCAATCAAAAAATGGTCTTTTGGACTTACTCAATAAAGAGGTTCCGGAAGATCGCCTGTATGAGCCCCTACATTTTCGAGGGAAGGGTTTGGAGTTTGCTTTTCTCCATTCTTCAAGCTATGGGGAGACCTATTTCTCGTTTGTGAACGGCCAGTATACGCAAGATGGGGGGACGCACCTCTCTGCGTTTAGAGAAGGGATTCTCAAGGGTGTCAATGAGTATGCAAAGAAGAACTTTCAGGGCGTTGATGTGCGCGAAGGGATCGTAGGAACGATCTTAGTGAAGGTAAAAGATCCTGTCTTTGAGTCCCAAACAAAGAATAAATTGTCGAACATTGAAATTAGAGCAGGGATCGTACAAGAGGTTAAAGACGCTGTTCAAAATCTCCTCTATAAGAATGAAGAGGTGGGGAAAAAGATCATTGACCGGGTCTTTTTTAACGAGAAGTTGAGAAAAGAGCTTGCCGCTGTCAAAAAAGATGCGAAAGAAAAGCAAAAAAAGATCTCCTTTAAAATCCCGAAACTTCGCGACTCCAAGTCCCATTTAGGCGATGGCTCAAAAGAAGGGCAAAGATCGGTGATTTTCTTAACGGAAGGGGAGTCTGCGTCCTCATCGATTGTCATGACGAGAGATCCGCAAACGCAGGCCTGTTTTTCACTCAGAGGAAAGCCGCTCAATGTGCATGGGATGAAACTCGATCAGCTGTATAAAAATGAAGAGATGTATAATCTGATGTCTGCGCTCAACATCGAAGAGGATTTGGGCGGGCTTAGATATAGCAAAGTGATCTTGGCAACCGATGCAGATGTCGACGGGATGCATATCCGCAATCTCCTGATTACCTTTTTTCTCACCTATTTTGAAGGGCTTGTTTTAAATGGGCACCTCCATATTTTGGAAACTCCTCTTTTTAAAGTGAGAAATAAAGAAAAGACGATCTACTGCTATTCGATTGAAGAGAAGGTGGAGGCTGAAAAAGAATTGAAAAGGGGCGTTGAAGTTACGAGATTTAAAGGTCTTGGAGAGATTTCTCCGGAAGAATTTGGACAATTTATCGGAAAAGATATACGGCTGATCCCGATTGTGATTCAGAATTTAAGCGATGTAAAACCCACTTTAGAATTCTATATGGGTAAAAATACGCCTGCAAGGAAAGCGTTTATCATGAAAAACATAAGTGAAATCCATGAATGATCTAAAAGACCAGATGAAGGATCATTTTATTCAGTATGCATCCTACGTGATTTGCGATCGGGCGATCCCCAATGTTGTCGATGGATTGAAGCCCGTGCAGCGGCGCATTTTAGAGATGCTGCACCGGCAAAATGACGAGAAGCTGCATAAAGTAGCCAATATGGTAGGGCAGACCATGCAATTGCATCCGCATGGGGATGCTCCGATCTATGAAGCGCTCGTAAATCTTGCGAATAAAGGATACGTTCTTGATCGGCAAGGGAACTTTGGGAATATTTATACAGGGGATCCGTCCGCTGCTTCCCGGTATATTGAGACGAGATTGTCGCCTCTTGCGAGATCCACTCTTTTTAATCCGGATCTTACGGAAAAAATCCCTTCCTATGATGGAAGGAATATGGAGCCTGTTGTTTTGCCGGCCAAAATTCCGCTTCTTCTTTTGCAGGGAGCTGATGGGATAGCAGTTGGCATGGCAACGCATATTTTGCCTCATAATTTTACAGAGCTGTTAGAGGCGCAAATTGCCATTTTAGAAGGGCGCAATTTTAAAATTTATCCAGATCTTCCAACCGGAGGGATTATGGATAAAAGCGAGTACGACAAAGGGCGCGGCAAGGTTAAAATCCGGGCAAAAATTGAGATTCAAGACCCAAAAACCTTAGTTGTGCGAGAGATTTGTTATGGGACGACAACGGAGAGCTTGATTCGCTCGATTGATGAAGCTGCTAAAAAAGGGAAAATCAAAATCGAGGCGATCAACGATTACACGTCGAAAGATGTGGAGATCGAAATTAAGCTTCCCAGAGGTCAGTACGCAGAAGAGCTTCTCGATGCGCTTTATGGGTTTACCGAATGTGAAGTGTCTTTAAATTCGCAAATCATTGTGATTAAAGACGGGATGCCATGGGAAACGGATGTTCATGAGATTTTAGCTTTCAATACCGACAAATTAGTTGGTTTCCTCAAAAAAGAATTAGAGATTGAGCAACAACGGATTTTGGAGAAGATTTTCTATAAAACGCTCGAGAGGATTTTCATTGAGAATCGGATCTATAAGAAAATTGAATCGGTTAAAACTTTAGAGGGGATTCACGAAACTCTTGAATCTGCGTTTAAGGCGTATCGAAAAAAGTTAATTAGAGATCCCAATCAAGAGGATCGGGAGCGCCTTTTGCAGATCCCGATCCGGCGCATTTCTCAATTTGATATCGATCGGAATAAAGAGGAGATTTCTCTTTTGCAAGAGAGCTTATCGCAAGTCGAGAAAAATTTGCGCAATGTGAAAAAGTTCACGATCAGTTACCTCAATGGATTAATTGAGAAATTTGGGACTAGTTTCCCCCGAAAAACAAAGATCAAAGCAATTGAAGACATCGATCGAAGGGCGATTGAGACGAAGGAAATCAAGGTTGGATTTGATCGGGAAACAGGCTTTATTGGGACAAAGATCTCTTCTGATATTCAGTTTTACTGCACGAACTTTGACAAGCTTCTCATCCTCTACAAAGATGGGACCTATAAAGTGACGAGTATCCCTGAAAAGCAGTATTTTGAAGGGGTTGTTTGGGCTGGCATTGCGGATAAAAAGACAATTGTCAATGTTGTGTATCAAAATAAGAAGACAAAACAGGCTTGGCTCAAACGATTTATTGTGGAGAAGTTTATCTTTGATAAAACGTATCGGTATCTGGAAGAGGATATGGAGCTTAAAGCTGTTTCTGCAAAGGCAAATCTTGGCGTAGAGCTCCTCTTTTCGGGCAAAGAAGGGAAGAAGGTGATTCCCGTTCAGGAAATCCCTGTTAAGGGCGCTCAAACGCGTGGCGTTCGCCTTGCCGAGCAACGGTTGAGAAAAGCAGATCTGATTGCTTTGAAAAACCATCCCGCATCGACATAAGTATATACTCGTGCCAGTTCAATGGCACCCAAAAGGACTGATTGAAAGCCACTAAATTTCGAATAAAAAGTTCGGGTCAATATTGAATTAATATTAACCCGAACTTTTTATTCGAAATTTAGTAACTTTGAATCAGTCCCCTTTGGGTGCGCTTGAACTGGAACGAGTATATATCACTTGAAAAGACTGGAGAGAGACTCTCCGTTGCTTGTTCTTAAAATGGCTTCTGCAAGAAGCTCTGATATAGGAAGCTGTGTAATGTTTGGTGGAACGGAAGTTTTAAACGGAATTGTGTCCGTGACAATGAGTTCTTCAATGCAAGAATTGGCAATTCTTTCGCAAGCAGGCCCTGATAATACGGGGTGTGTGATGCAAGCGAAAACTCTTCTCGCTCCATGATTTTTTAATTCTTTGGCAGCGTGAACTAAGGTTCCTGCCGTATCGCAGATATCATCGATAATCACAACGTCGGAGCCGGAGATATCGCCGACCAAGTTCATAGACTCGATGACGCCTGCGCAAGCTCTTTGTTTAACAATCATAGCCATTCTAGCGGGGACTCCGAATTTTTGGAGACCTTCCATGAAAATTTTTGCCCTTTCGACGCCCCCCGCATCAGGGGCAATAACGACTAAATCGTGAAGACCTAAACCTGCGACATAAGGGACGAAAATTGTAGATGCGAAAAGATTGTCGACGGGCGCTTTATGGAAAAATCCTTGGATTTGTCCGCAATGGAGATCAACGGCGATGATGTGATCGGCTCCGGCATGTTCAAGGAGCAGGGCTACATCAGAGGCGGAAATGGGGACTCGGGCTGTCATTTTTCTGTCTTGCCGAGCATATCCATAATAGGGGATGACAGCAGTTACGCTTTTTGCGGAAGATCGTTTCATGGTGCGGATCATCAAAAAAAGCTCCATCAGGTTGTCATTTACGCTGCTGTTTTCAGAGGAGCTTGTGGATTGAATGACGAACACATGGCAATTTCTGATATTTTCGAGGAGCTGCACTTTGATTTCCCCGTCGCTATACTTTTCGACAATGGCAGGACTTATAGAAGTTCCCAAGCAGCTTGCAACATCATTTGCGAGATCTCTGTTACCGCTTCCACTGAAGATTTTGAAACAGGGATCATAATTTGCAAAACACGACAAGGAAACCAAAAGTAAGAACATTCGAATCAGCATGAGTCATCCAATTTTTCAAAAAAGATGTTTATCCTAAAGGAATGTTTAAATAAATTCTACAAGTCATTTTGTCTATTTTCAAGATGCAATCTTGAAAATAGACAAGAGTTATCTAAATTACTTATGGTTAGTATGTTATTTATGGGACAAATACCGTTTGAGGAAAAAGCTTCCCCGCCCTACAAAAAATCCGGAGAGTACGGTGGTTGTGACTGTGTCGGCAAGAAGCATCCAATAAGGGTAGACCTCCCGGGTAGCTAATAAATATCCCCAGAAAAAATTGAGGATAAAAATCGCGAAGATGAGGATGACGGTGGAATAATTGCCGGGAATGGTGATTGTTTTCTTATGTTTATCTACGTGGATTTTCCAGTGTCTGACTTCTAACATGCCAAGATATGCGCCAAGAGATATGGATACGACCCACCAAAGGATGAGGGAAGGATCTCCAAGTTCGACTTTGGTCGAGAGTCTTAAAGCAGACCAAACAAGGAAGATGAGGGGGAAAAGAAGAAGTCTTTGAAAGGAGATGGTTCGGGGTTTAAATGATTGGATTCCAAGTCTTATTAAGATGATGAATAAGACATAGACCCACCAGGGGGCGCCGCTAAGAATTTGCCAGAGATTGTCCATTGCTTACCTATTTTTGATTGGAATTTTCGACTTTTTCTCTGAGGACATAAGGATCTAAGTCGATATCATCTCCCCAGGCGACAGTGTCGCTCATAGGATCTATTCGGACTTCATTAAAAAAATCGATAGAGTCCCATGCTTTAAAAACGCCTTTCCCTACAAGATGGTTAAGATCAACGGTCCCTTCAACACCATCATCAAAGCGAATCCAAATATGATAATTCGGCAGTGGCTTGCAAGCCACGATCTTTTCTCTTCTAGGTTCCATACTCTTCTCTTTAAGCGAGAGGGGGAATTTTGTGTAGTTTTTTATTGTCTGCAGCACGGTTCCACTCTTCCATTAGATTCTCTTGATACTTTTGTGCCCATTCTATAACTAAGCTTAAGGCTCTAGGAGGGAATTTTCCTCGAAGCACTCCGATAGGACTGATCTGGATGACGACTTCATCTCCCCCGTATCTTGCGTGGAAATGAGGAGGGGCATGATCATCAAAATACATCAAAATGAAAATTCCAAAAAATTCAGAGATGGTAGGCATGACCCCTTTATTTTGAGATCGCCATGTTAGATTAAATTTCGATTTTATCCAATGAAAAATTCTCCTGAAGAACACCATTTACAATGGCGTTGTTGCATAAATATTTACCACAGAGATAGACACCACAGAGAAATTTCTCTGTGGTGTCTATCTCTGTGGTAAATATTTATGCAACAACGCCTTTACAATTGCAAGATATCCGAAATATATGGCAAATTTCTCCCTTTTTTAACCAAAAAAGAGGTAATTATGACGTTAGAATCAGTGAGGGGTTATGTATGGCATCAAGCAAAAAATGCGTTCTATGCAGGTTCGGGAGCTGCAGCTGCGACTTTGGGTTTCGTAAGTATGAAATGCGCCATAGATCAGTTCTGTCTACTTCAAAAGTTGCAGCCATCTCAAATCGGTGACGTTCCTGCTAAATTTGGAGATATTATCGTAGGAACAGCTCTTACTGTAGTATATGCAAAAATAGCAAAAGATTTGTTTAGGAAAATTCAGTGGTAGAGAGGACAATCCAAGACCATAGGTACTTAGGTCTTGGATTTCCTGGGCCTATTGACAAATGCATTGAAATCTAAGAGAATAGTCCTTTAAAACATTCAAGCAGGCTTATGGATTTTGCAACGCAAGAGAAAATTCACGCAATCGGCAAGCGTCTCTCCGATATGTGGAGGTATCTTTGACTTGGCTGTCAAAGAGGGGAGAGTAAAAGAATTTGAACTGCAGATGGAGGTCCCCGGTTTCTGGGAGGATCAAACAGCTGCGCAAAAAGTCATTCAAGCTTGCAATGAGCTAAGATTATGGACTGTTCCTTATAACGATTTAAAAACTCGCTTTCAAGACGTAAAAGACCTTCTTCCTGAGGCAATTGAGCTGGGCGATGCTGATTTAGTCAAAGAACTGACCCAAGCCCTTACAGAAATCGATCAAAAATTAAGCGACCTTGAAGTGCGCAAAATGCTCTCCGGCGAGCTCGATGCAAAAGATTGCTATCTAGAGATTAATGCGGGGGCAGGCGGTACAGAATCGTGCGACTGGGCCCTTCTATTGTCTCGGATGTATCAGCGCTACGCTTCGCGCAAGGGCTGGAAGGTGGAAATTGTCGACCGGTTAGAGGGCGAGGTGGCCGGCATTAAAAACATTACTTTCCGCTTCAGCGCTCCTTTTGCCTTTGGCTATTGCAAGTCGGAAAAAGGGGTGCATAGACTCGTTCGGATTTCTCCCTTTGACTCGAACGCGCGCAGGCATACGAGTTTTGCTTCTGTTGACGTAACTCCGATTGTCGAAGATGTCCAAGTGCAGGTCAATCCTGAGGATATCCGAGTGGATACCTTTCGCGCATCCGGCGCCGGCGGACAGCACGTAAACAAGACAGATTCCGCAGTTCGGATGACCCACATTCCGAGTGGAATTGTGGTCTCTTGTCAAAGTGAGAGAAGCCAGATTCAAAACCGCGAAACATGCATGAAGATGCTCCAGTCCAAACTCTATGAAAAAGAGGTCAATGAGAGACAAGCGAAGATCTCTGCGATGGGCGGAGAAAAGAAGGATATTGCTTGGGGTAGCCAAATTCGCAATTATGTGTTCCAGCCCTACACGCTTGTCAAAGATACGAGAACAAAAGTGGAAAAAGGGGATATCCAAGCCGTGATGGATGGAGATATCGACGATTTTGTGACAGCTTACTTAAAAGAGTTTGGCTAATGGACATTGCAGGTTTTGACATTCGTTTTTCTGAAATCGATGATGCGGCGTATCTCTCTTCTTGGTTAGAGAGGCCGGGGGCCTGTGATGATTTTCCCTTCAATGCCGAAGAAAAAGATGAGGCCGCAAAAAATTGGGTGGGTTTTTCAAAATATAAAGCGAGTTTGACCGGCTTATTGGATGGTCAAGTTGTGGCGGTGGGAACGCTCTTTTTGATGCCGTATAGAAAGGTGGCTCATAATTGCTCTTTTTATCTCATTGTGGATCCTGACCATCGCCGGAAGGGGATTGGGACTTCGATGGTTCGGAATTTGCTTCACCTTGCCAAAACTAAATTTAGATTAGAAAGCGTGCATGCAGAACTGTTTCTTCCCAGCTCACTGGAATCTATTCTCGCACGTTTGCATTTTCACCGATTTGCTCTGCAGGACGATTTTGTGAAAATCGATGAAACCCATTTTCGCCCAAGACTTTTGATGGAGCATTTTTTTACATGACGGAAATTACAACTCGTTTAGCGGAAAGTGCGGATGAAAAGCATTTAGTCGAGTGGCTCTCCCAAAAAGGGGTGTTGCAGTGGTTTCCCTTAACTGATTTGCGTGAAATCGAAGATGCGGCGCGCATCTGGATGAGCTATTCGAAACAGGGCGCTGTTTTGACAGCTCTTTACAACGGTGTGCCTTGTGGCATTGCCAATCTCTACATCCAGCCCTTTAAAAAACTCTCCCATCAGTGCCTGTTTGCGATCATCGTCGATGAAAATTTTCGAGGGAAAGGGGTGGGAACACAACTCCTCAAAGATCTTATGGAACGGGCAAAAAATGAATTGGGAATCCAAATTCTTCACCTCGAAGTGTATGAGGGCAATCCGGCCATCGGTCTCTATAAGAAATTTGGGTTTGTAGAATATGGAATGCAGAAACATTTCATCAAAGAAGAAGGGAAGTATCTTTCCAAAGTATTAATGCAGAAAAGGTTGTAAGTAATATGGCAGGGCATAGCAAGTGGGCGAACACAAAGCATAGAAAAGAGAGAGCGGATAAAAAGAAGGGTAAGATTTTTAGCCGGATTATCAAAGAAATCATGTCTGCCGTGCGCCAAAATGGCCCCGATCCAAAATCCAATACAAAGCTAAGAACAGCCATCCAAAAGGCAAAAGAAGCGAACGTTCCCAATGAGAACGTAGAGCGCAATATCAAAAAGGCGTCATCGGGAGATCAGGGAGATTATACGGAGATGTCCTATGAGCTTTATGGATATGGGGGAGTGGGTCTTATTGCTGATGTGATGACGGATAATAAAAACCGAATTTCTTCTGATATGCGGATTGCGACAAATAAGTGCGGTGGCACAGTGGCAACGCCCGGCGCCGTTTCCTATAATTTTGACCGCAAGGGTCAGCTTCTAATCCTCAAATCTTCAATTCCTGAAGAGGAGCTTTTTATGTTAGTGACAGAGGCCGGCGCTGATGATTTTTCGGTTACAGAAGATGGGTATATCGTCACGACAAGCGTAGAGGCGTTCATTGGCGTAAAAGATGCCATTGAGAAAAAGGGGATTAAGTGCGAAGAATCCGGCCTTGTTATGGTGCCCAAATCACTTGTCGAAGTGTCTGATGCTGACGCGGATCTCAATATTGCGCTCATTGAATGGCTAGAAAATTTAGATGACGTCGATGCTGTCTATCACAACATGAAAATATCCACTTAATTTTACGTAGTTAAAATAATTACCTCGATATTTTTGCATATATACCCAAACAACCTCAAAAGTTGATTTTTTAAGCGCGTCAAAGCG
>CAZQNB010000007.1:0-29167 GCA_964594545.1 uncultured bacterium
GACAGCTTTCACGCGGCTTAAATATGAATTTATTTGCTGCGTTTGGTATTATTAGTAACTGGCAGTAACACCAAAATGTAACTTATTCCAAGAACCTTCAAACTCGGCATTGTTGTGGAGACGAATACCCCAATCTAGTCGAACAGTGAGATAGGGCTCTAATGTGTAACGAAAGCCGGGCCCTATTCCAATGAGATAGTCTGCTTTTCGAGTGGTCGGGATCCGATCTATATTTGTGCCAAACCCAGAATCTAAAAAAACAAGAAATTGAAGCCCATCGGCTAATTTTAAAGAAGGCTTAAATTGTTTCACCAAGGGAAAGGCTGGGCTTCTCATTTCTAAAACAACAAATGCTGCCGTATCCTTATTTACTTCTCTTTGTTCGTAACCACGAACAGTATCATATCCACCCAATCCAAACTGCTCACTTGGCAAGAGAGGTGCGCTGCTCACCTGTCCTGCCACGATCATCAAGAAGGAACATGATTTAGGCAGTCGCTGTAGATAATTCATCGAACAGCGGAAATACACCCAATGGTTCACAGCTCCGGGTCTTAACGAGTCATAATCAGCATTTGTTTGGTCTTGTAACCATCTTCCCGGAGAATAAAAGAGATCCCCCCGAAAATCAATACGAGTATTATTCGTTTCATAATTGCCACTATACCCTAAAATCAGTTGGGTCAAATTGACATTCCTTCCAAATAAAGGAAGCTGCTCAGTAAATTCAAAGGTATTGTTGCTCCGTTTAAAATCGCCCCCCACTGTGATCTCATGTTCTAAGTGAGTATAAATCTTCAATGGAACAACATATCTTCCGCTCACCTGCATACTCCAGCCGTCATTGCTTTTAACAGGCGCTTGAACATGAGGATGTACTTCAGAATATCCACCATAAATATTCAATAGATGCCGCCATGGCAATGGGGCTGTGTAGTCTAAGGTATGGGACTGAAAAACATTGAGAACATAGGAGTTTGTAGATTGATAAGAGAGAATATGATCGAGAGAAAAAGCATTCCCCCAGTTAAATCCTGCGTACCAGCGATCATCTCCTACGAGATCAACTCCCGTATTATCGCTTCCTGCATAAATACGCAAGGGGCGACGATCTTTCATTGATAATACAATATCTGTTGTCCCCTCCCTTTCTCCGGGGACAAAAACTAAATCGGCTCGGCGAAATGGATTCCGATTGATAAAACTAACATTTTGAATATAGCGACTTTCATCAATAGGCTTACGAGGCTCGGCCCCCATATAACTTTTCATTCGCCCGCTCGAAGTCCATTGATTGCCTTCAACGGTCAACTGACCTAATTCGCTGCTGACGACAACGATTGCTAAAACCCCCTCTGTTACCTCTTGTTTAGGAATTTTCACTATAACAAACGGATGTTGTTTTGAAAGGTAGTAATCCGTGATCACTCTCTTGATCATTCCAAGGGTTTTGATTGTCATCGGATGATTTAAAAAGGGATAAAGAAGATTTTTCAAATCGGCAGATCTTCCTGGAATCTCTAAATCGATAAACTGAATTTCTCCGTCATCGATCTTGTGCTCGCCTGTAAGTATACGATTATCCGAGTTCCCAAAAACAACAATGGCTTTGAGATCCTCTATAAGTAAAGGATCCTCTCTCTCTGTTTCAGAATAACAATGGATAGCACTTAAAACAAAAAAAAGAACTAGACATACAAAGCAAAAATTTATACGAAAATAAGCCATAGACTTTCAAATATATACCAAAACGACCAATTAAAATTGAGTCCCTATCCAAAAGAGATCGTCTTCAAAAATAAACGATCCGTAGGGAGAAAAAGTCGGATCGCAATAACTACTTTGTCTATCTTTTTGACAGATTTGAAAATGATATCTACGCAATCGACCATAGAGCAAGGGAAGTAAATCTGATAACTCTACTAGATTCGCTGCTATGCTTTGGAAAAACATCCCTTCTTCTGTTATCTCTTTATAATAAAGCTTAAATGCAGATCCTCCGTAAGTCCCTCCCGGATAATATGTATCCCACTGCTCCGAGGATGTATTCATATTGAGAGAGTCGGGTGTGAAAACAGATCCATTAATCAAACTGTTAATGCTATTTTGAATCCGGCGCGCAGTATAGATGCGCACAGGAGTTCCTCCTCCCGACGAAATAATCCCCCCGGCATCGAGGATAAATTGTCCGAAACCAATTCCAGGAGCGTTAGGAAAATTATTATCCACAACAAGGGTTAAGCTACTTTGGGCCGTTCCATTTACAACGACTTGACTGTTATTTCCGACAGAAATATTTTGTCCGGCAATGAGCAAAATATTACTCGTCGGAGATGGCGTAGAGTAAATAGTATACCCCGCCAAGCTAATCGATCCACCGGCAACAATAGTCAAATCACTACCATACGTTTGCATAACCGCGGGGGCTCCTGACACAAGTGCTGTATAATCGCAATTCTGAACACACGTCACATCGATGTCACCCCTTGCAGTGACCACACCCGATGGTCCTGCTATAGCGCCTCCTTCGACAACCAGATTAAGGGCATTGAGGGTGATTGAACCTTGCTGTGTAGAGTGAATTAACGCATCAGTTCCTGATGCAGAACCTCCGATCGCTTCGATATTTCCTAATGAAGAAATGCCAATGTTCCCCAAAACAGTGAGAATTTCTGCTGAAGCGTTGGGAACTGTAGATCCTGAGAGGAGAACGCTATCAGAGGAATTCACGGAGATATTCCCATTTACAGTTGAAACAAGGGCGCTTCCCAAAGATCCTCCCATGAGATCCACCCCACCGGTATCAATTGTAATATCATTGAGACTCGAACCTCCAATCCCTAGAGTTTTTACCTGACTATTGTTTTGAAGGATGAATCGATTAGGTGAATTTATAAAAATATTGCCGCTGACATTGGAAATGACAGAGGCTCCATTTTCGATATTGATCCCATTGATTGTTCCATTGCCTGCAGTGCCGGTCATTTGGATTTGTCCACTCGTTGAACTAATCTCGCTTAGAGCATCTGTCAAAAAAATCCCTTCGTTAAACGACGTTCCTATCGAAGATCCCGTCCCCGTAAGAATAATTGATCCACCATCTGTAGTGTTGATTGTCCCGCCGTTTAATATCTGAATTCCTCGATTATTTATTCCTACACCGCTTCCTGTTCCTGTAATTAAAATATCTGCAGATTCAGTTGTAATCTGCCCCCCCCCTGTAATCGTCACGCCCCCATTATCAGTCGTTCCTTGCGCGGAGGCATTTCCTGTGATTGTCACGATTCCACTGGTCGTTGTCAGCTTTCCTCCACTTGTGAAGGCTACTCCATCAGTTCCCGTGCCTGTGCCTGTCCCGAATCCTTCGATGGTCACAGGGGCGCTATTTGATGAAATCAAAGAGGTGTTTCCATCAATCAAAACCCCTTGAACTGTATCGGTCCCTGAACTTCCGGTTCCTATCAACTCAATGGACCCTCCAAGGCCGGTACTTGTGATATTTCCTCCACCTGAAATACTTATCCCGGGTGACGTATTGACCGTTCTTCCTGATGCGTCTCCATGAATCGAAATATTTCCACTCCCTGTCCTTATGAAAGATCCTGCACTTGAAACAATAACCCCCGGACAACCCGTCGTTGCTGCCCCGGAAGAGATCCCCACGATTTCAATATCTCCGGTCGTTGACTCTACTGTGCCGCTACTTCTGACCCCCACTCCAACACTATTCGTTCCCGATGCAAGCGTCGTCCCATCGAATCTGATTTTCCCTGAAGTAGAAGAAACTGAAGAATCATTTTCAAGCAAAACACCTTCACTCGACGTTCCTATCGAAGATCCCGTCCCCGTAAGAATAATTGATCCACCATCTGTAGTGTTGATTGTCCCGCCGTTTAATATCTGAATTCCTCGATTATTTATTCCTACACCGCTTCCTGTTCCTGTAATTAAAATATCTGCAGATTCAGTTGTAATCTGCCCCCCCCCTGTAATCGTCACGCCCCCATTATCAGTCGTTCCTTGCGCGGAGGCATTTCCTGTGATTGTCACGATTCCACTGGTCGTTGTCAGCTTTCCTCCACTTGTGAAGGCTACTCCATCAGTTCCCGTGCCTGTGCCTGTCCCGAATCCTTCGATGGTCACAGGGGCGCTATTTGATGAAATCAAAGAGGTGTTTCCATCAATCAAAACCCCTTGAACTGTATCGGTCCCTGAACTTCCGGTTCCTATCAACTCAATGGACCCTCCAAGGCCGGTACTTGTGATATTTCCTCCACCTGAAATACTTATCCCGGGTGACGTATTGACCGTTCTTCCTGATGCGTCTCCATGAATCGAAATATTTCCACTCCCTGTCCTTATGAAAGATCCTGCACTTGAAACAATAACCCCCGGACAACCCGTCGTTGCTGCCCCGGAAGAGATCCCCACGATTTCAATATCTCCGGTCGTTGACTCTACTGTGCTGCTACTTCTGACCCCCACTCCAAAACTATTCGTTCCCGATGCAAGCGTCGTCCCCTCGAATGTAATTTTCCCTGAAGCAGAAGAAACTGAAGAACTATTTTCAAGCAAAACACCTTCACTTGAGGTGCCTGTTGCTAAAGTAGTTCCTTGAAATGTGATCGAACTCGACCCCAATGCTATCGCTTGGCCTCCGCTATTTAAATTAACTCCTGTGGAGCCAAGATTAACCGATCGAGAAGACCCTAACAAAGTAATAGGTCCGGTTCCTGTTAATGTAGATCGTATGATACCCGTTGTACCGAAAGTCGTGACGGTAACCCCATCTGATCCATTTCCGGCAAAACCACTTGTTCCATCCATGGCAATACTCCCCGATCCTGTTAATTCAACACCTCCGGTGATTCGAATCCCTTGACTATTTTGTCCGGTTCCTCGAGATACGCCTACCATGTTGATATTGCCATCGGCAGTTGTGATCTTAACGCCGGAACCGGAAACGAGAATTCCAAAATTACTGGTGGCCGTAGAAGAATCGCCACTGGTTCCTGTAAGATCGATATTTCCTCTTGATGTTTGAATCGTCCCACTGATTGAGATCCCCGAAAAAGTCCCTGAGGAAAGACTCGAACCCCCTATCATTTCAAGGGCTGTGAACGCTGTTGCCGTATGTGTGTTATTAATTACACCTCCGGCGGCCATCGTAATATTACGACGCCCAATCAGAGTCAAGGTGTTTGCAGTCGACCAATTTATAGATGCGGATGAATTAATCGTAATAGTCTCTACACCAGAAGTAGCACCTGCTGTCGAAATAGTGAATGATCCAAGCCCAAGCTGGGTATTGATATAGGAGCTACCAAATGTACTAGGACCCGTACTTGCACCGCTACTAATAGTAACAGAGCCTGGATCAAATAAAAAAAGCCCCGATTTACCGCCAAACGAGCGAAGGTCGGGATGACTGGACACCCACACACTCTCTCCTGAAGAGATTTCTATAAAGCCCCCATCTCCTGTCTCGCCTAATGCTTTAGCTTCTGCACTCCCATGGAAATGATTAATTTTATCCCCCCAAATACTCATTTTCCCGCCATCGGAAGAATGGCCATTAGCCAATAATTGCGCCTTAGAATCTGTATAAATCTCCTCTGTTACTCCTTTTTTCCCAATCACTATATTTCCACCCCGAAAACCGGAAACATCAATCGCACCATTTTCTTCAAAGACAACGGTTTTGCCTTGCACTTCAACCTCTCCTGACTCTGCGCTGAGAGACCCATTGACTACGACCTGTCCGTTTTCTGCGACGAGGTAAATTCTCCCGTTATTTTCTTCTCTTTTGAGAGCCTCAACAAATCCTGTATGATGAATGGCTTTCTCGTAAGGACTTAGCGTTTGGAATTCAACGTTAAGCGCTTCAACTGTACCGTTATTGTTAATTCCTTCGTCTTTCTCCGAAGGCTCTGTTAAACGAATGAAGACCTTCCGTTTTCCTCTTGGATTGAGGACAACTTCTGTTGTTGCAAAAACCACATCGCCCTGAGGACATTTTATTTGCCCTTGGTTATCTATAGATCGCGCGATCAGAAGGACATCTCCTTGTGTTGACTGAATAGAACCAAAATTGACAATTTTTCCATCACCAAGTGGCTCAAAAATCAACGAATCTCCTAAACAAAACAGATCATTGGAAAGGTCTGCTGTAGAAGCAATAAACCCAGCCGTTTCAATCTCCGCCGAAGCTCCAATGAAAAATCCCTGGGGGTTAATTAGATAGACGGGGCAATTTGCTTGGATCTTTCCGAAAATTTCACTGACAGACCCTCCAATAACACGATTTAATACGCCACTTTTTCCTTGGGATTGTGTGAAGGAGACAGCTTCCTTAGACCCAATATTAAATTGATCCCACAAAATAATGGCATCACCATTTGCCTGCACTTCCAGCAAATTTAAACCGGGAACCACATTGACACGGCCATGAGCCACTTTCCCTCCGGAGGGAAGAGCCAATAGAAAAGCGCTAGAACCTAGCATTATACCAAATAAAGAATTCAAAATGGGGTTCATATTTAGCTATATATCTGAACTTTGGATTTATTTGTCAGGAGATTCAAAGATCTTACGTGAGCATTTTTCCGTTTGGAGCCGAAGGCAAGGGCGGGCAGCCCCCTTGCCGAGGCGAAAACGGGAAAAGGTTACGCAAGAGGTCTATACCGAACGTCATTCAAAAGTTGGGCGATAGGAGGGTTCAAAGCGTCAAAAATCGATTAAAAAAAGGGGGGAATAGTATTGAGTTAATACAACCCCCCTTTTTTTAATCGATTTGTTG
Organism: uncultured bacterium; assembly: GCA_964594545.1. Taxonomy (GTDB): domain Bacteria; phylum Chlamydiota; class Chlamydiia; order Chlamydiales; family SM23-39; genus DAIDHZ01. The sequence goes on from CAZQNB010000007.1 coordinate 6,800, forward strand.
ACAGCTTTCAATCCCTCCTATCGCCCAACTTTTGAATGACGTTCGGTATATTGAATATCCGACAAATAAACTCAAAGTTCGGGTTGTTATTAATTTTCGACAAAGGCCAAATGAGGGATCCGAAGATCGATGATCCGAGAAGTGAATTTACCCGACTTTGGGATAGACGCAATGGAGAGCTGCTTGCTGTAATCTTCAATAATATTTCGACGAAGCGACAAAAAATTGTTCATCTGCTGCATGTACTCTTTGGGCGAGAGCCTGAGCATTTTGGGAAATACGCAGACAACTGATCCACTTTCTTGACTTAAGATCAGATCTTCTTCTGTAAAAAGGACAATTTCTCTCTGGCCTAGACTTGGGGCAAACGCGTTGGATACATCAATTCTCTTCACCCGCAATCCATCGCGCCAAGGAGATCCTTCTAAAAACCGTAAGACTTCAAAGGCAAGCTGCAGATGTTGGTTTTTCAAAGGCGTTTGCCAAAGACCCCCTTTTCGCCCAAAGGAATCTTCCCCCTCCCCAAAGGCAGGCAGCCCTAAGTAAATTTCAGGAAGCTCTTTTGGCGCAAAGAAAGGGGTGATCGGAAATAAGTACCCCTCTTTATCAATCGCAATATTTCGATAGTCGCCAAGCGTTGCAATAGGCCTTCTCACTTCATAATCGATATAAAGAGCGTTTGGGGAAAGTCTCTTAATAAAAGCTTCCCGAATCAAAGGAGATGAGGTCAGTTTTTTCTCCCCTTTTTTCAAATCAAAAGCGTAGAGATTTACAGGCAAGTCGCTAGATAACCCAAGAAGTTCCGCAAGATAGGTCGTCTGCAAAGCCTCTTTTTCCGGACCCGTTTGAATAATTGTCGAAATGTTATAACTGCTATCTGTACGCATTTTTTGACTGGATTTCTTCCAGTAGGCATACCCCGAAACAAACGCTAAAAAAGTAAAGCAGGTAGATCCTATGAGACAAAAAAGGACTTGTCTCATCGTCCACATCATCGTTTCCCCCGAATCTTTGCGGATCTTGAAAGACCCAAAATAATGAGCTCATTTATAAGTTCGCTCAAAGCCATCCCGTTATACTCCCACATCTTAGGATATCCGCTACCTTGAGTAAAGCCCGGGAATGGATTGACCTCATTTAACCAAAAAACACCCCTCTCATCGAGAAAGAAATCCACCCTCGCAAGACCTTTGCATCCCAAGGCAATGTAGGCCTCTTTCGCCAAATCAGATCCAATAGCCCGTTCAATAGCCGTAATTTTGGCCGGAATTTCCACTTTCGATGCGGCTGATCCATATTTCTTTTCGTAATCATAAAATGCGCCGTCTGTCAAAATCGTGCAAGGAGCCGCAATCCGGATCACTTCATTTCCTAAAACAGCAAACTCAATCTCTCTTCCCACTACTTCCTGCTCGACAATGAGATAATCATCCAAAGCAAAAGAAATTTCTGCACACTGAGCCACCTCATCTGGAGATACAGCCCGACTCACTCCGATACTTGAACCCAAATGAGCAGCTTTTACCCAAACAGGAAAGGTCAATTTTTCTTGGATTCTTTTCAAAAGGAGAGACGGATCACTTCGATAGGTTCTCCGATCCATTTCAATATAGGGAACAATCGGAATTTGATGCGCATTTACCACCTGTTTTGTCCACGCCTTATTCATACAAATGGCAGAAGACTGATAATCACACCCCACATAGGGAATGTGTAACGCTTCAAGAAACCCCTGCATCATCCCATCTTCCCCTTGCGGCCCATGGAAAACCGGAATCGCTATATCGCACTCCAAAAGAGAGGCAATTGCCTTAGGAAGATTTTTCTCCTCATTCCAATCCCCCTGTTTACTGATGTGAAATTCCACCACATCATAATACGCAGGATTTAAGGATCTTGTGATATTTTCGGCAGAAAGCTTTGAAACTTCATGTTCAGATGATGTGCCTCCGGACAAAACGGCTACTTTATATTTCGGTCTTATCTCTCGATAACGTTTCAAAATGGGGGTTCCCATGTGAGTCACATCGCCGGCTCCCATGGTCAATAAAACATCAAAGGGTTTTAGAAGACTTGCCACCCTCTCTACCACTTGATCTTTGGGGACATAGATTGCATTTTTAATCTCAAGGGCAAGCTTCTCTGAAGAAACTCCATCAAGAGGATTTTCTCCTGCGCTATAGATATCTGTGATGATCACGAGGTCAGATCCTGCAAAACACTGCGTAAAATCCCTCCAAAGATCTTCTGTTCTCGTAAATCGATGCGGCTGAAAAAGGACGATCAGTTTTTTTTCGCAAATAGCGCCTCGAAGCGCTTGTAAAGTGGCTTTAATCTCTGTTGGGTGGTGCCCATAGTCATCATAACAAACAACAGCATGCTCGATGCCTTTCTTTTCAAGGCGCCGCTTTGTCCCCTGAAACTCGATAAACGCTTTCCGGATGAACTTTTCGTCTACGTTTAACGTAAGACAAAGGCCAAAGACCGCAGCTCCGTTTAATGCGTTATGGCGGCCCAATAACGAGAGCTCAATTTTCTTATACTCTTTCCCCTGAAATTGAAGATTAAAAACAACGCCCTTCTCGGTTTGTATAAAATTCGTTATTTGAAGATCGGCGTCACGAGAAAATCCATAAGAAAAGCCCGGAAGCTGAAAAGAGGAAAGGCGGATGTCGTCTCGGCACCAAAACAAATGTTCGGAGCGCTCCACCTGAGAAAAAAACGCCCTAAATCCCTGATTTAATTTCTCTTCACTTTTCCAATAATCGAGATGATCATTTTCGCAATTGGTGACAATGGCTCCGAAAGACTTTGTTTTTAAAAAAGAACCATCGCTTTCATCAGCTTCTGCAACGAAATAGGGGCCCTCTCCCTTTCTTGCATTCGATTTTAGCGCCTCTACGATCCCGCCAACGACAAAAGAGGGGTCAAGACCGCCTTCTAAAAGAACGCAAGACAAAAGGGAAGTGGTCGTTGTTTTCCCATGCGTTCCACTCACCTGGAGAACTTTTCTTTTCTCCATGATCTGATCCAAAAGATCGGATCGATGGAGCAACGGAAGCCCGATTTGTTTGGCTCTGACAAACTCTCCGTTATTTTCGGAAATTGCGCTAGAAAAGACAACTGTCCCCTCTCTTATATGCTCAGCTTCGTGACCTACCCAAATCTTTGCGCCATCAGAGATCAGTTCATCCATCAACGGATTAAAATGGACGTCGCTTCCCGTGACTTTATGACCTTGTTTTAGCAATATACGAGCCAGCGCGCTCATCCCGATTCCACCAATTCCGATAAAATGAAACGCCTTACTTTCCAAGGCACACCTCGCCTAAACTTTTTCGATTTTCGATTTTCCAATGTTCAAGGGCAGGTTGGAACTTTAAAAAATCTCTTTGTAGGATCTTAATCTCATCCACAATTTTTTCCAAAGAAGCATCTTTTTGTTCAAGAAGTCGAGCGCCCTTTACTTGGGTCTCTAAAAAAATAGCATTTTTGAGTTGATGCTGATCTGTTGCAAAAGGAAACGGGATGAGAAGAGATGGCTTTTTATATTGGATTAACTCGGCCACTGTTCCGGCTCCACTTCGACAAATCACAATATCTGCAGCAGCATACGCCAGATCCATCCGCTCTTCAAACTCTTTGACACATCCGACCCCTGTCGGATAAAGGGCTTTTCCTTTTCCTGTGCAATGGATAATCTGGACCTCCGGGAAATGGGCGATGACTTTTGGCATCATGTCGTTAAAAAACAAAGCGCCTTGAGAGCCGCCAAAAATGAGAATGGTAAACCGATCGGAACACAAGTTAAAAAATTTCCGCGCCTCCGGTTTCCCTACATTTTGTCCCTTTTTCTCCCAAGGAAGAAGGGGGACAAGCGCTATGTTTTTATAGGCTTTTGACAGAGGAAATTGAGTTGCGATCTTTTTCGCAAATGGGGCAAAAAAACAATTGACCTTGCCAAGAGCGCAATTGGATTCAAAAAGGACAATATTTTTTCGCAGGAGTGTTGCCGCAAGCAAAATAGGAAACGTGTGATAGCTTCCGAACCCCACGACAACATCGGGAGAAAACTGAAGCAATAAGCGAATGGACTGAAAAAAACCCTTGCACGTGGCAAAAAAAAAGGAAAGCAAATGGCCTCTTTTAGGAGCTGCTGCAGCGATATCTTGAAACCGAACGTTTCCTTGCATGAAAGGATTTTTGCTTAAATTATGACCCGCGATTAAACACTCATGATCTTTGAGCTGAAGGATTAACTGTTTGGCCGGGAAAAGATGGCCTCCGCTCCCGCCTGCCGCGATCAATATTTTACGCATAATCCTCAGATTTTTTGGGCTTCCTTGCAATATCTAAAAGAAGAAAAAACGCGACCATATTGACCACAAGAGAACTGCCCCCTTGGGAAAAAAACGGCAACGTTGTCCCTTTACTTGGCAATAAACCCGATACGATCCCCAGATTTAAAAAGGCCTGTATCGAAATGAGGAAGGTCAAAATCGAGGCCAAAAGAAATCCTCCGGCGTCGCGCGCACGCATCGCCACCGCAATCCCGGAAAAGGTAAAAATCATGTAGACGATGATGAGTCCTAAAACCCCTACAAAACCCATCTCCTCTGCATAAATTGCTGCAATATAGTCGCTTCTCGCCTCGGGCAAGTAATTGAGTTTCTGTAAACTCTCGCCAAGACCCCGACCGAGTAATTTGCCGGAACCTGCGGCGATTTTCGCCTGGTGGGGCTGATGCCCTTTTCCTTTGAGATCAAGCTCCGGATGTAAATAGATTTGAATGCGGCTTTTCACGTAAGGCAATTGATAGGCGCCCCAAATTCCACAGCCTAAAACAACAAGTAAGGGAAGGGCCCAATACATAAACCGAATCTTCGTTAAGAAAAACAAAATCACAAGAAGAGAAAAGAGGATGGCTGTTGTTCCATGATCGGGCTGAAGTAAAATGAAAACAATCGGAATAAATAAACAGCCTAGAATCTTCAGAAAACGCTTGAGATCCACCTCTTTTTCTTGCGCTAAAAACCAGCGGATATAGAGAAGCGGAACTAAAATTTTTACACATTCTGACGGCTGAAAAGAAAAACCTAAAACACTCAGCCAACGTCTACTTCCATTGATTGTCTGACCCACCCCTGGGATAAAAAGGAGGAGCAAAGAAACCGAAATCAGGGCAAAAAAAATGGGGCTATATTTAATCAACGACTCATACCCTAGAAAATAGATGATAGAGCCTGCAAAAACACCCACAACGCCATAGAGAATCTGTCGAAATAGAGGAGCCCTTGTGCTGTCGCTTGCCAGCTTATCTAAAATCTCAGCTGAGGTTGTATTAAAAACCATCAGGAGGCCAAAAGAGAACAGAATCGCAACAGAGCAGATCAGCCAGATTTGCAGTTTCATCGAATGCGCAAACGATCGCCGGGTTTTAGCTTACGCGCTCTTTCTTCATTGAGGTTGTTGAGTTTTAAAAGCTCTTCCACCTTCATGTGATGCTTCATCGCAATGCCCCAAGGATTATCCCCTACCTTAACTGTATAGTACTCCGGGCCTGACAGGGCCGGTTTTTCAACAGATGGTTTTGGGGTAGCCACTTGAGCTACTGCTTTTTTCTCCGGCATTTTTAATATCTGGCCCACCTTCAAAAAGCTTCCCGGGAGCTGATTTACCTTAATGATCTCATCGACTGTCGTCTGATGCGCTTTGGCAATCTTATCCAAGCTATCCCCTTTTTTCACAGTCACTTCAACGAAAGAAGTTTCCATTTTAGGGGTAGTTGGGGCAAGTACTGCAACAGGAGAGGGAATAGATTCAGGGGCTTTGGGAGGAAGTTTGTGCGTGATTTCAGAGGATGAAACAGTCTCGGAAACAGGAACATGTTCCGCTTGAGGAGATTTTAAAGCGATAGGGACTAAAATGGCCGGAGGAGGAGCTACCTGTTGCTGCAGAGCGCTATCGGAAACATGAGAAAATAAAGGTTCAACCTTTGTGACTAACGGCTTTTGCGCAATTTCCGCACTTCCTGCTTCATCTTGCGATGAGAGCGCTGCGACAAAAAGGACCACCAAGAGTCCCGCGTTAATCATCACCGCGATCAAGATTGTTTTTTTTCGATCCATTCTTCCTCTGCAATATTAGTTCTTTAAATACTTCTCCACGACGCTCAAAATTCGGAAACTGATCATAACTTGAACAGCCCGGAGATAACAATATCGTATCTTTCTCTCTTCCAAGAGAAAGGGCCGCATCTACGGCATCCGCAAAAGGGCCTAACTTTGTGAAAGGGACAAAAGCGGCAATTTCCTTCTCAATCTTTTCCTTTGCGCTCCCATAGGCCACTACATGCTTTACTTTCCCTTGAAAATGTTGGATCCAAGGAAGGTATGAAGAGCCCTTATCGGTGCCGCCCACAAGTAAAATCAAGGGGCCCGAAAACTGTTTTAGCGCATAGATGACAGATTCCACATTCGATGACTTGCTATCGTTGTAAACATCTATGCCGTTTATCTTCTCCACCCACTCGATCCGATGAGGCGGTTTTCGAAACGTTTTTTCAGCCTTCCAAAAACTCTCTTCCGTTATACCAAATTCCTTACATATTGCAAAGGCAGCCTGTACATTTTGACCTATTTCTTCACAATCATAAATTTTCCCGGCAGCTAAAAAACTCTGCCAAACCCTTTTCGATACAAAAAGTTTTCCCTTTTCTTTCAAACAATGTTGAATGGACAATTTAGCTTCCGCATATTCTTTCATCGAATCATAACGATCTAAATGATTTTCTGTAATATTTAAAATAAGCGCAAAATCTAAACAGCGACATTTTAGAGTTTCCAACTGAAAAGAACTCAATTCAACAACCAATATTTCATCGGGATTTGGATTTAATAAGTAGTTTGAAAGACCCACTCCGACATTGCCAAGAGCTCTCGCAGGAAGACCGCAAGAATTGAGTACATGGGTGATCAAAAGAGTTGTCGTTGTTTTTCCGTTGCTCCCGGTAATCCCAATACATCGATTGCGGATGTGTCTCAAGGCAAATTCGGCCTCACCGATGACCTCGATATTTTGTTTTTTCGCTGCAATCACAAGAGGATGCGACAAAGGAATCCCGGGAGACAAAATAACTTGAACAATCGACGCAAGAGATATTTCCTCAGAGGATAAAAGGAGGCCGTTTTGGATAAGCTCTTGAATTTCAGGAGTGAGCCGAAGAGCGTCCCCTTTTTTATCCACACCAATCACAGAAACACCACGCGTTAGCAAATACGCTGCAGCAGCTCTTCCGCTGATGCCAAGACCTAAAACCATTGTTTTCATAAAAACCGACATTGTTCCATAGAAAGGAAAATTTAACCACCGAGAGCTGGTATTTATCTAGGTGCTCTCGGTGTTAAATTTTCCCTTTTATACAACAAAGCCTCAAAAACCTACTGAAATTTCAGTGACGCAACGGCAATGATTGCAAAAAGTAAACCCACAATCCAAAAGCGGATCACAACTTTTGTTTCAGGCCATCCTTTGTATTCAAAGTGGTGATGCAGTGGAGAGCAAAGGAAAACGCGCTTCTTATTTCTGTATCTATAGCTCAAAACTTGGATGATGACAGAGAGCGCTTCCGCCACAAAAATGGCGCCCGCAACAGCTAAAATCACCTCTCTTCGAAGCAAAACGGCAGAGACTCCCAAAATCCCCCCTAGCGCTAAAGATCCCGTATCTCCCATAAACACTTGCGCCGGATACCCGTTATACCACAAAAATCCAAGACAAGCCCCGGCAAGCGCCATCAGATAAACGCCAATTTCTCCACTCCCTTCGATGTATAAAATATGCAAATAGCGAGCGAGATCGATATGATTGGACAAAAACGAAAAAAGGGCTAAAACAACAGACACCATCACCAAGCAGCCGGCTGCCAAACCATCTAATCCATCTGTCAAATTCACCGCATTGGAAGAGCCTGTAATGACAAGAACAATAAAAAAGAACGCAATGATTTTCAAAAAACCGTCAAAAACAAAGAGGGGGTCTTTGAAAAAAGGGACATAAATCATCTCCATGTATTCTTGCATGGAATAGGTGGTTGTTTCAATCACAGGTCGTTTCCCTCCTGTAAGAAGCACCTGCTCTTTAGCCGTTGGAAAATGGACATCGTCGCTTGAGAAAACTTCGGAAACGGCGGGAAAAAGTAAATAGAGCGCAACAAGGGAAGAAAAGCCAAGTTGACACACCATTTTAAAACGGGCCTTCAACCCTTTGCTATTTTTGTAGCGCAGTTTTAGATAGTCATCTAGCGCGCCAAGCCCCCCTAAAACAAGGGTCGTTATGGCTAAAATCCACGTAAATATACTGCTTAGATCCATCCATAAAAGTAGCGAAACGAGCATAGAAAAAAGAATCAAAATCCCCCCCATGGTCGGGGTATCTTTCTTTTTCCCGTGAAGTTCTGCTAAAAGAGGAACCTCCTGAAGAGATCGAATCGATTGCCCGATTTTAAGCTCGTAGAGTTTTTTAATGAATCTCGGCCCTAAAAAAATAGTGAGCAAGAGCCCTGTCATTGAAGCAAAAATCATCCGCGTTGAAAAATACATGAACGCGGAGGGAACTTTTAAGTGTAGAGAAGATATTAAATAATCGAGAAATAAAAGAAGCATTATAAATATTCCAAAACCGTTTCCATACTCATACTTCGAGACCCTTTAATCAAAACAGCATCCCCCGTTTCCTTGATCTCCTTTAGCCGGAGCGCCATTTGCTTGAGATCCAGAAAAAATTCAGCCTCTATTTTCGATTCTCTATACGAATCAAAAAGAGGTTTTGCCTCTTCGCCTAAAACAAGTAAGTGATCGACAAATTGTTGCGCGTAGAGGCCGATTTCTCGATGCTGCGCCTCTGAGAGATTTCCAAGCTCTTTCATTGTGCCTAAAAGGGCAATTTTTTTTCCCGGTGATTTTATTGCGCCGAGAGAAAAAAGGGCAGCGCGCATCGATTCCGGATTTGCATTATAGGCGTCGTTGATGAATAAAACGCCCTCCTTCTCAAATTGTTCAAAGCGCATTTTCGGAAGCTGCAATTTGGGAATTTGTCTATCTATCTCATCCCATTCCATTTTCATAGCGCGAGCAACACTTACAGCCGCCCAAAAATTGTGCACAATATGGGGCTCTTTAAAGGGCGCTCTAATTGGCTCAGACTCTTCAGAGAAAATTTTCTTCTCGCATTGAATTTTCTCAACCACTTCCGGATAGTGTAAAAAATCCCGATCAAAAAGGGCACATCGCGTCTTGGGCGATGAAAAAATCGCCCCTTTTCCTCGAGCAATCTCCGAAAGTCCCCCCGGGAAAAAAGCGGCGTGGGCAAGGGCTACTTTCGTCAAGACCGCAATATCCGGAGGCGCAATGCCGACAAGGCGCTCAATATCTCCCGGCTCACTCATTCCCATCTCCAAAACGAGCACTTCAATATCATCCAAGCGATTGAGGACAGTCAGAGGCAATGTCAGTTTCGAATTTTGGCTCTGCAATGTTTTTCCCACCCTATACTTTCCCTCAAGAAGAGTAGCTGTAAAATCTTTCGTCGTCGTCTTCCCCACCGACCCTGTGATGCCCACGATCTGAATCGATGCCCCCTCAAGCGATTTTTTTGCAAGCGTCTGCAAGCTTAAAACAACATCATCCACTTTCAGCAAAACGAGGCCAAAATCGGGGCCCCCATAGGTTTTAGAGACAACCGCCCCCACGGCACCTGCCGCCCTAACCTCTCGCAAGAAATCATGTCCATCATGCCTTTCACCAACAACTGCAAAAAACAGATCCCCCGGGCAAACACTTCTGCTATCTATCTGATAGCCAGACACTTGAGATGAAGACGATGCAGACACCCCAAGCAGACCTGCAATTTCTCTCATCGATCGAATTTGTGAACCCATAAACCCCTTAGCTCGACTTTATACATAGGGAACAGGATAACGCCGAAACGGCTAAGGATAGGCATGTTGGGGAAGCCCCAAACCCCAATAAAGTGGGGTTTGGAGCTTCCCCAACATGCCTTCCTTAGCGGTTTCGGCGTTATCCTGTTCCTTATGTGCGTAAGATGAGTAAAATACAGAAAAATATAGATAGACTACAAATTTTTTCTTAAACCATTTAAAACCAGATCTTTAAGCAAACAACAAAGAAGTTTATAACCAATAATAAACAATTGATTTATATTAAACATATTTGTTATAATAATTAATAACAACCAACTAAAAGAGTAATTATGAGCTACAACGAAGCATTAATAATAAGACAATTTATCCCACAAAAGAACCCTGCGCCCAAGCAAACAGAAGAAACAAACACGTCCGAACCGCATACCCCATCGGTTTATTTGCGCCTTAAAACCATATTCACGGAATTCCTGAGAACCTTCTCATTTTTCGCTTCTAATGCTGAGAAAAAAGAGGAAAAGCCCCCTTTCGCAAAGGCCCAACAACTTACAATCGCACCCCTCAGTCCAACGGCTCTCGTTACACAATTTTTGAACATTTCACGAATCTTCCAATTCTTTCAATTCCTTGGATTAACACAAAAGCCCCCCACCAAAACGCCTCAATCCCACAAGCGAATAACACCTAATCCTTCAAAAACTGAAGTATCTAATGACGCAACACCTGTTCTCAAACCCGTCCCTCTTACAGGATTTATAAATAATCGCACGAATGGCTGGGAGACTGCTCTCATGCAAATGATTATTAACACTCCCTCGCTTCTGCAAGCTTACCTGACGATTGGAAATCATTATCAAGACAAGGAAATGGGACGAAAGCTATTAGCTGCCTACGATGCCTATACACAATCCTTAGAAACAAACCCAAGAACTCCTGTTGATGCAATTCATTCAAAGCATGTCTGCGAGTTTTTTGCAACCTCCAATCCTAACGAGGCCTTAAACCTACTCCTCAAAAAATATAGAGAAATTCTCAATAAGATGGGACTTTCAGGTCCTTCTATTCCTACATTCACCTATTCCAGTACAATTCAACAACCTAGCAAGGAGAACGAAAGCAAAAGCTCTCACATCACTTTGTATCCTCTTCCCCAAAATGAAAATAAGTTTCTTTCAATGCTCTCATCCCATTTTCCCCGGGAAGAACAAACTCCTCCCCCCGAATTGATTATAACACTGCAGAGGCTTCCTACCAATGGGACAAAAATCAACAATCCCGTCGACGTCCCTCTAGAATTTAAGCTGCCTAAGGAGATCTCTCCGAATAACGACCCAACCTATGAATTGACCTCGTTTGTCGTTCACACAGGAGCTTTCTCAACTACCGGCGGCTACGTGACCTATCGAAAAACTGAAGATCAGTGGTTTTTATGCAATAATGAAAACATTGAAGCGGTATCCATTGAACAAGTTAAAGATGCTTTAAAATCGAGCTATATTCATCACTACAAAAATACGTGAATTTATGATACCATTTATAACTTCCAAACTCGATTATCGACAATCTTTCTTTCATACTCCAATAACAGTGCGTATCATAGAAAAACTATATAAGACGGCAACAAAAGTCCCAAATACACTCCCTATGGACGAAGAGGCTCAATTACCGCCTATTGGACTTAAAAACCCTTCAGGAAGATGCTGCGCCACTAACCCCCTCATGCAAACGATCCTCACATATCCGTCTTTACGAAACCTCACCCAAACCGGAAACGATGATAAGGCCGAAGTTCTAAAGACTGCATTTCAAACAATAGATACAGAGAGAAACAGAAAACCTTCGGAAACAAATAGAGAAAACGGAACAGCCTCCGAAAAATTCACTCTCGCTTTCTATGATCACATCACTCCAAAAAGCCCGGAGGTTCTTGATGTATAACGAAGCGCTCAGAATCCAGTTAAGCATGCACCAAACAGGCGTTTATTATCTCCCTAAAGAGAAGAAACCTATCCCACTTCCTTCAAACGTCTCTGAAAACATCGTACAAGGAACTTCTAAACACGTTACATGTCTAGAAGAACCCTCAACAAACATATGTCCCCAAACAAACACTTCTAAAAACATCGTACAAGGAACTTCTAAACACGTTACGCGTCTAGAAGAACCCTCAACAAACATATGTCCCCAAACAAACACCTCTAAAAACATCGTAGAAGGAACTTCTAGACACGTAACATTTTCAGAAGAACCCCCAACAGGCTCATACCCCAAAACTCAGCTTATAAATAGCCGTCTGAAAGCAAGGAAGATTAAAAAGAAACCATGGGTCGCAAAAATCGATATAACCGATCAGTTTTATGCTGCGTTATCTTTACTTAAGAATGCTCGTGTAGAGAGAAAGACCCTTGCTGATGCATCACTGCACTTAACAGAAACGAAAGAAGCAAATAAAACACTCTCCAAACATCGGCAGTTCCAAAGACTTTTGAGAAAGACCACACAACTTCGACTTTGTACATTTTTCAAAGCGGTTCTCACAACCTTTTTTAGACCAAAACCTTGCAAAACCAGACTCCGAAAAATGGTCAAAGTCGAAACAATACGTTCTTTAACGCAAACACCAGAGATTATTGATGCAATCCCCCTCGCTTCTCCAACAACTCAATCAGAGGAGTTTTCATTTCCGCCCGAAAGCCAAATATTGAGTCCTGTTGGAATCTCTCAAGAAAACAAAGCAAAGCCCATGAACCTCGGCCGCACAATGATTTTAGACCTTTTGAAACAAGACCCATCCAAAATTGGGTTCTTCACGGCCCACCTTGATCCTACAACACCCCGTTATTTCAACTTTATTTTAGAGGCGATAAAACAAACCCCTCAAGTGATCCGATTCTTAGATATTAGGGGACCTCGCTATAGTGAAATCATTTTAGCTGCGATTCAAGAAAACCCTGAGGCTCTTCCCCCAGAGTTGCAAAAACTATATACCAAAAAAACACCTACCCGGCGAATATTTAACATCGTTTACCCTATTATCTATTCACTCTCTCTTATCGGCCTTACACTATACCGTTTGTGATTGAAGAATCTGGTTGACCCGTTTTCCCTTATTGCGCATAATGGGAGCCATTCCACAGAGATCTTGTCGTACAAGATCCTTAACAATTTGGTGGCATCGCCAAGTGGTAAGGCTGGGGCCTGCAAAGCCCCCATCCTCAGTTCGAATCTGAGTGCCACCTTTTTTTTACACAAGGTCCCTTGTTATACCTCGTCTCCACCCCCATCGGCAACCTCGACGATATCAGCAAAAGAGCTCTAAACACCCTTGAACTTTGCGATCTCATTTTTTGCGAAGACACGAGACGAAGCTCCATCTTACTCAACCGCTATGAAATCCAAAAACGGCTCATCTCCTATCACAAGTTCAATGAAAAAAAATCTTTAGACACCCTCGTCGAGCATCTAGAAGCAGGCCAAAATATCGCCCTCATTTCCGATGCGGGAACCCCCTGTATTAACGACCCCGGCCTCATCCTTGTACAGGCTTGTATAGAGAAAAAAATCCCTTTTACGCTCATACCGGGCCCCTGTAGCCCGATCCAGGCTCTCGTCTTGTCGGGGATGGATAGCAGCAGGTTTCAATACATCGGCTTTCTCCCTAAAAGCGGTCTTGTAAAAATTCTTCGACAAACCCTTGGGTATCCCGGGACCTCGATCGCCCTTGAAAGTCCGTCCAGAATATTAGAAACTCTGCAAACGATTCAAAAACTTGACCCCGAAAGAAAACTTGCCATCGCCCGCGAAATGACAAAAACCTATGAGGAGTGCCTCCGAGGCTCTCCCGAAGAACTCCTAAGTCACTTCAAAGACAAAGATCCCAAAGGGGAAATCGTTTTAGTGATCGAAGGCGGAATGCTTCCGCAAGAAGATCTGCCCCTGGAAGAACTCATCGAAATGCTCCAAGAGCTCCATGGACTTTCTTTAAAAGAGGCCATTAAAACAGCCGCCGTACTTAAAAAAATTCCTAAACGAGATGTCTATAAATACATTCACGGCACGGAAGATACCTTTTAAAAATTCAATTGATCGGATAGAATAGCCCCTTTGAAGGAGACTCTATGACAACAGCTAAAGATATTATTTTTGAAGAAGAAGCAAGAAACGCACTCCGCGACGGAATCAACAAACTTGCAGACGTGGTTTCTATTACTTTAGGCCCCAAAGGGCGTAATGTTGGGTTGCAGTCGAGTTACGGATCCCCTTCGATCACAAGCGATGGAGCTAGCATCGCCCGCGATGTAGAGCTCAAAGATCCTTTCCTCAATATTGGCGTTTCCATGGGGAAAGAAGTCGCGGCTAAAATCAAAGAAAAATCAGGCGACGGCACAACAACAGGAATCGTTCTCTTACAAGCTCTCGTTTCTGCCGGCGTAAAAAACATTGCGTCGGGAGCCAATCCCACCTCAATTAAAAGAGGGATGGATAAAGCTTTGGATGTCATTTTAAAACACATCGACTCTGAAGCCATCGCCATCAAAAACCGCCAAGACACTTTAAATATCGCAAGCATCTCCGCATCCAGCAACCAAGAAATCGGAAAAATCATTAGTGAGTGTTTCGAAAAAGTGGGTAAAACAGGCGTAATCTCGATTGAAGAGGGAAAAGGGACCGAAACCGCAATCGAAATCGTCGAAGGGATGCAGCTTGACCGAGGCTTTGCAAGCCCCTATTTTGCCACCAACGCCGAAAAAATGACCGTTGAAATGGAAAGTCCATTTATTTTAATCACGGATAAAAAAATTTCCTCAGCGCAAGACATACTTCCTATTTTACAAAGTGTTGCAGCCTCCGGGGGCTCTCTTCTCATCATCGCTGAGGATATCGATGGAGACGCTCTTTCAACGCTTGTGATCAACAAGCTAAGAGGAACAATTAAGGTGGCCGCAATCAAAGCGCCAAGCTTTGGAGATGCGCGCAAGAAAATCCTTGAAGACATTGCCATTCTTGTCGGAGGACAGCTCGTCACAGAAGAAAGAGGTCTTATCCTTCGCGAAGCGGAAGCGGACGTTCTTGGGCGTGCAGATCAAATTGTCATCACCAAAGATAAGACAACGATTGTGGGCGGTAAGGGCGAGAACAAAGAGATTAAAGAAAGAGTCGCCCAAATCAATGGCGAAATCAAAAAGGCAACAAATTCCTACGACAAAGAAAAACTTCAGGAAAGAAAAGCGAAACTTGAAGGCGGCGTTGCCGTCATCAAAGTGGGCGCAATGACCGAATCTGAAATGAAGAAGAAGAAGCAAATGTTTGAAGACAGCCTCAACGCCACAAGATCTGCCCTTGAAGAAGGGATTGTCCCCGGCGGCGGCGTTATGCTTCTCCAAGCGTCTAGGGTCTCAAAAAGGACAAAACTTGATGCGGATGAAGAGATCGGCGCTAAAATTCTTTTCCAAGCCTGCGAAGCCCCCTTCCGTCAGATTGTAAAAAATAGCGGTTTTGATCCTTCGATTGTGCTTGAAGAAGCGCTTCTCGCTGGACCCACCTTCGGATTCAATGCCCTTTCTGAAAAAGTGGAAGATTTTATTAAATCGGGGATTGTCGATCCTGCAAAGGTGGTAAAAATAAGCCTTTCGCATGCAGTGTCTATCGCGGGGGTTATTCTCCTGACTGAAAGCATCATCTCTCCTGCGGAAGAAAAATAGTAGCGACAATGGATTTGACCTTTTTATTCAAAGGCATGCTTCTTGGATTTTCGATCGCAGCCCCCGTGGGGCCGATCGGGATCCTTTGCATAAGACGGACACTCCAATATGGCAGGTTATCCGGGCTCTTTTCCGGGCTCGGAGCTGCCTTTGCAGACACTTTTTATGGGATGATCGCGGCGTTTAGCTTAACGCTCGTCTCAGATTTTTTAACAGCGCAACATTTTTGGATCCACCTACTCGGCGGTTGCTTTCTTCTTTTGCTTGGAACAAGGACATTTTTTGCGCAAACGACAGAAGTGGCGGGTGGCAATGTAGCGCACCGCTCGATTCTTTCTGATTTCATATCGACCTTTCTCCTCACCCTCTCAAATCCGCTTACGATCCTTTCTTTCATCGCGGTTTTTGCAGGACTTGGACTTGCTGACGTATCTGAAAAATTTGTCGATGCGGCTTTCTTGGTCGCTGGGATTTTTGCAGGCGCCTGCTTTTGGTGGCTGATATTAAGCGAAGGAGTCACCTATTTTAGACATCGAGCCAGCCAAAAAACAATGGCCTGGATCAATCGGATTGCCGGCATGATCATCGTCGCCTTCGGCCTTGGCTCGCTGATCAGCACGCTCCATTTTTCTTAACTCTCCTAAGAGGGAACATGCTCATCCTATCTATCATGTTCCCTCTTTTATAAGATTCTTGACATTTGCTTTTCCCTTGATTATTTCTAAATCTGAAGAGGTTATCTGTGCGTATTTTCGCTGTCCTAATTATCCCTTCTCTCATCTTTGGAGCTACGCAAACCATGCTCTCCCAAGCAGACGCTATTGCAGAACTCTATAGCAATGAAATGGCAAAAGAGGCTCCCCCTGCCCCATTCCCCATGCCAACGCCCGCCTTACTCCTCTCGTCAAACTGGCTCACCTTCAATGACAATGCGGCGCTCTCCCAAAAAGAAACATGGAAACTGTTTAGAGAAATCGGAATCGACGGGATCCAAATCCGAAACATCCGAAAAGAAGGGCAAATCGGCCTCCAGCCTCAATGGAACCTCATCTGGCCTCAAATCACAAATTATGCGCAAGAATTGGGCTTTTCTTTAATCTCAGATCTCATTGGCAATGCCACTGCCCCTGGAATTGATTTCAAACAAGCCCTCCAAAATATAGGCGACTATCCAACTCTCTACAATCTCATCGAGATCAATCCGAAAGATTGGGATTTACTCCCCTCTGTTCCTTCAGGATCCTACGAAACCAATATCCCGTGGCTTACCCTACAAACTTTGCATAAAAAAGGGTACGTTCCCAAAAACTTTACCCCGTATGTAAAACAAAGCAACTGGAATGCAACGAGCAAAATTGTGGGCATCGACAATAAAGAGCGAAGATGGATCTATCTCAAAGAAGGCATGAACCGCCCCACACTTGCCTGGTTTTCCCCCTCGTTTACCGCCTATCGACTGGCAGCCGGCGATGCGATCTTCTCCGTCAAAGAACTTGGGATGCAATTTATTCAAATCGACGGAAATATCCCAAGCGTTGCCCAAGAGATGCTCTCCCTTTGGATCCGCAAGATGGGAGCCTACAGCTCTGTAATCGCCAATGGCACGCTCGAATCGATGATGCATGCAACAACTGATCTTATTGATGACCTCTCCACAAGACCTGCGCTCCTTCACGCTTTAATCACACAAGACGCAGAAGCTCTGCGGATGATCTATCGACTTATTCTCGACAACAAAATCGACACAAAGCGCCTCATCCACTCCCTTCAACCCTTCGATCAGTATGCATGCGATTGGGTAGAGCTCATGCATGCCCCCAAAAAGAAATTCCGCTATTACGAAGAGCAAATCACAGGCGAGATGTTGAAAAACCGCCTCATGAAAGAAGATGTCACTCGTCTAGGCGCTGTAGACACCATCCCCCCCTCTACGTGGGTGGATCATTGCGCAAGAGCGTTGAACATCACAGATTTTGAAAAACATCGAACAGAAATATCGAATGCCCATCTCCTTCTCGCCTTCACCTACGCCATGCAAAATGGCGTGTTTTCCCTATCCTACGAGGACATGGTCGGGACCATCCCCGGCCATGCAAACCTATACGCCGGTATCGAAAGTCAGTTGAAAAATCCAAACTCTTTTTCCTCCAAACTAAAGTCGATTTTGCAAGCGAGAAGCGAATCCAATATTGCGATGGGAGAACTCATCGAAGTGATCCAAAGTCCAAATCCCGGAACGCTGATGCTTCTCTATCGCTTGCCACAAAGCAGATTCCTATATCTTTTAGCTGTCAACTTCGGAAGAAAAGAAACTGTGGAATTGCTCGAAAAACCGCCTCTTTCTCAAACTTCTGCCATTGACCTCATGTCTAAACTTGCCGAAGAAAAAATCTTTTCTTCTGCACGATTTTCGTTTACGCTACCTCCCTTGTCCGGAAGAGCTTTTTACTTCCAGCCAAAATACTATGACTAACAACCTGAACTTTGAGTTTATTTTTCGGATATTCAAGATCTTACGGAGCATTTTCCCGTTTTCGCCTCAGCAAGGGGGGAGGCCCACCCTTGCCTTCGGCTCCAAACGGAAAAATGCTCACATAAGATCTTTGAATCTCCAGCAAAATAAACCCAAAGGTCAGGTTAACATTGCTGTTATTTGTTCCCAAGGTTTGGGAGACGCCCTCATCATGCACATCGCTTCGCATAATCTTGTCAAAGCAGGTTTCAAAGTTGTCACTTTTAGCGATCACCTAGGCGGCTTTGGCCCTTGGCTTCCGGGATATAGCTTTGCAAAACAGCCCTCTTTAGCAACGATTCCAGAGGTTTTTAAAAGCTTTGACGCCATTATCCTTCAACATGACAACAGCCAAAAAGCCATCGCCATCAAACGTTTAAACATAAAAAACTTTGGGTTTTATGGAAGCCACAAACCGGAAAAGCACGGCCCCCTAACGCCATTTGATTACGTCTGCAACCCAACTCTTTGCATGGTAGACAATGTGGTCCTTGCTCTCACTCAATGGTTTAACCTCAGCTCTAAAAAAAACGGCCTCACCCCTCCCCCAAACCTCATCCATAAAAAATACCCGAAACGAGTGGTCATCCACCCAAGCAGCAGCGACCCTTGTAGAAATTGGCCTTTAAAACGGTACGAAAGGATAGCCTCTGCCTTGAAAGACAAGGGCTATGACCCTGTCTTCATCTCTAAAGACGACGCCCCCCTCTTTACAAGCCTGGAAGATCTCTCCTCGTTCATCTATGAATCGGGCTCCTTCATTGGGACCGATTCAGGCCCGGGCCACTTAGCCTCAAATCTCAACATCCCCTGCACCATCCTTGGAACAAGCTACCACCACCTCCGCCTTTGGCGACCCGGCTGGCACCCCCCCCAAGTCATCACCCCCCCCAAATGGTCTTCCCGCTTTAAGTGGACGAGGAAACATTGGAAGTCCTTCATTCCCACAACAATAGTTATAAAAAACATAATTAATTCAAAATTAAATTAACATATACTATAATAAAGTTAATTGGAGTTAATTATGAAAGACCTGCCACATCATATGAAAAAGCTAAATCGACTGATCATCAGATCAGAACATCGAGAAGAGGTGGAAGACGAGGCCTATTCCATGAAAATGCCCTCCCCCCCACGAAAACAAACCGCCCGGCAGGTGAAAAAGCAGGCAAAGGCAAAACTGACAAAAAGTCGTAACGCGCGAACGCCTACGCCTTTAACTCCCGAAGAGAGAAATAAAAAGATGAGAAAAAGAGTGCCGGTGTTTGATCAGAACAAACCGGGCAGAAAAATAGCGAAGCCGACGAGAAAAAAAACACCTCGTATTTGAATCTCAAAACCGCTATGATGGGCCGAAATTTATGCGCCTTGCCCATCTTTCTGATTTCCACTGTACCAAGCTCACGCTAAATCCGTTGCGTCTATTCCCTAAAAGAATTTTTGGCCATTTGCACTGGATTTTTGGAAGGAAAAACAGTTTTTCTACTCTCCCCTTAATTGAGCTTTCCCAACTCTTTTCAAACCTCAAGGTAGATCTGATCCTTCTAGGGGGCGATTTTAGCTCCTCTTCCATGCATGAGGAGTTTCATTTTGCAAAAGATCTGCTAAACGACATCAAAGCGCCCAGCATCGCCTTGCCGGGCAATCACGACCACTACACCTCTCGAAGCTATCGAGAAGGAAGGTTTTATCACTATTTTTCCAATCCAAATCCAACTCTCGGATCCTTAGCAAAGACAGGCATAGAAGGGCAAAAGATCGACGCCTCTTGGTGGGTGATCTCTCTAGACACCTCGGTGCCAAATAAAGCGACGTCATCACGAGGCCTGTTTTCAGAAGAGTTAGAAAAGAAGCTCGAAATAATGATTTCTCAAATTCCTAAAGATGAGAAAATCATTCTCTTCAACCACTTCCCGTTTTTTCAGCAAGAAGATCCAAAGCGGATATTGGAAAGAGGAGACTTCCTACAAGAGGTCATTCGGAGACATCCAAATATCGCCCTTTATCTGCATGGACATACCCATCGTCACAGCGTTGCAGACCTAAGACCGGGCGGACTACCGATCATTCTCGATAGCGGAAGCTGCTGCCAAACAGAGAGTGCCACCTGGAATTTAATCGATATCGAAGAGAATCGATGTACAGTGACTCCCTATGAGTGGAAATCCCACTGGATCCCAAAAGAAAAAAAAGAGTTTTTATGGAACCGGTAGAGCCTTGGTTTGAAGATGGTCTTCGTTTTGGTTGCACAGGCTGCGGCGGCTGTTGCACGGGAGAGCCGGGCTATGTATTTCTTTCCGAAGATGATTTAGACAGACTTAGCGCCCATTTCCAATTAACACCCCAAGACTTTGCAAAAAAGTACACAAGACTTGTCGATGGTCAGTATGCATTGCTCGAGCGCCCCGTTTCCTATGATTGCGTTTTTCTCGATGACAAAAGATGCACAGTCTACGAAGCGAGACCTGTGCAATGCCGCACGTTTCCCTGGTGGATACAAAATCTTCGGGAGCCCTCTGATTGGGAAGCTGCCGCAAAGCGTTGCGAAGGGATCAACCATCCGGATGCCCCGATTGTCCCCTCGCTCCAAATCCAGGAGCAATGTTTGACCTATCTTGACAATCTCCTCGGGCAAAATTTCACCCTCTAAGACCTCTTTCGAAATCATCATGCTCAAAGGCTGAAGCCATTCTCTCGATTTCTCTTTTTGCGATTTTTAATTTTTTAGCGACGACACGCCATTCTCTAGTAGCAAGAGCCGTTTCCTTAGCAATCTCCTTCATTTCGGCAGATCCAAGCTCAAAGTACTCACCCACACTAAAAGCAAGTCCAATCGAAGCGCTAGGGTCAATGAGATCAATGGATGTAGAAAGAACTCGCGGTTTTATATCCGTGGGGGTCGGATTAAGATCATACGCAGGAGAAAGAATCCATCCCGTAGAGTCAGAATAGAGAAATGCATGATTTCTAAGATGGTCATCTACGTTAGAAATAAGAATATTAAAAACCATGCGCTGCCATAGAGAGCGAAGGTCATTGCGTGGAGATGCACTCATTTTCCGAATTGCGTCAGCAATTTCCAAATAACTATGCGGTTCATTGTCTCTTGCCTGAAGTGCACTCATAGCAGAAAGAAAGGGAATGCGCATATTTTGTATCCGATCGAATCTACGCGTTATAAGGATGCGCCGATTTTTTATAGATTCAAGACGCCATTGAGGAGTCGTAATACGCGCCTTTCCCGCAAGCGTTAATGCAACAGCTTCCCAAGCAATTACATCAATTTCATCATCTTGTTTAGGAAATTTTGCAATGGCTAAGTGGCCATCTTTATCGCGGACAGAAGCTTTCGGTCTAGCGCCACCTAATGAAGATCCCGGAGCTAAAATCAAACGAAGATCTTCATCAGTATCTGAGTCTTGCAATACACGAGTAGATGCTGTAAGGAGCCTGCCCAAAGAAAGAAGAGGGGGAATTGAGTTTTTTTCGTATGTAGTTAAAAACGAACTGCCTAATTCTCTCTTAAAACGGAGCGCCCCTTGTCTTGTTTCATCATCGACCAAGAGCAAAAAGTCGATCTCAGTAAGAGTTCTCGGGTGCCTTTTTTGTTTGGCCGCAAGCTTTCTCTCAGCTCTCCGCATGAGTAAACGTCCCCAACGGTCCGGTGCAGAATCTTCAATTGCCCCAAAAAGAGGCTTATCTAAAGAAGCATGAAAGGCCCCCTCCGATAACTGCAATGCAGGATCTAAAGAAAATCGAGTGGACATTTTTAGCCACGCTCTATCGTATTCGAACGAAACGCTTTGACGATGTTGTTTAGAATGAACCCAAAGATACCCGACCAATACAGGAACTCCCTTTAAGTCTATGTAAGTAAGTATCGCCTCTTCCATAAATCATGTCCTGTTTTTATGACGGACTCGTTTTGGAAGATGCTCGATTTCGAGCATCTGTCCAAGCTTATCGAACTTTATATCCACCATGTCGGCTAACTCTGAAATCAGCCCCAAAATAAAAAGCACTCTTGCATAAGCACCTATCGACACACCCGTATCCCCACGTTCGATTTTAACTAACGTCGTTCGGCTAATCCCCGCTCTCTCTGCAGCAAGCTTTGTGGTAATCAGTCTCCGCTTGCGAGCGTTTTTTAAATCTTCGCCGAGCTTTTTGACTGCTCTAGAAACCGGAATAGGGGTGGACTTATCGTTCATAAT
>CAZQNB010000007.1:29267-35967 GCA_964594545.1 uncultured bacterium
CTCATGAAAGACGATCCAAAAGCCCTATCTGACGCATTTTTTAAAGACCTCTCCTTTGGGACAGGAGGAATGCGAGGGATTATGGGTGTGGGCACCAACCGAATGAATATTTATACCATTCGGAAAGCCACACAAGGACTTGCAAACTATCTCAAACAAACAAGCAAATCCCCCACTTCAGCATTTATCGGATACGATGTACGACACAATTCCAAAGAGTTTGCCCTTGAAACCGCCCGCGTACTTGCCGGCAACGGAATCAAAGTGTATTTGACAAAGGAGTTCTGTCCCACTCCGGTTGTTTCTTTTGGATGCCGCCATTTTGGGTGCCAAAGCGCTGTGATGATCACAGCTTCGCACAATCCGCCTGAATATAATGGGTACAAAGTCTACTGGGGAGATGGCGCGCAAGTAGTTGGTCCTCATGACAGCGGAATTATGCATGAGGTAAACCGTGTAGGATCCGAAATTCATCTATCTCCTCCGGACTGCCCGCTCATCCATTACATCGGAGATGAATTAAACCGGATCTTTCTTGCCGCAGTAAAAAAATGTCAATTGCGCCCGGATGTTGCCTCATCAAACCTAAAAATCATCTACACGCCTCTCCACGGAACTGGAGTCCATCTCATTCCACAAGCTCTTCATGAGTGGGGATATACAAATGTCCACCTCGTTAAAAAACAGAGCGCCCCGGATGGAAACTTTCCGTTTGCGCCTTCTCCCAATCCGGAAGAAAAGGGAAGTTTAGCACTCGGAACAGAGCAGCTTATCCATGAAAAAGGGGATCTACTGATTGCGACAGATCCCGACGCGGATCGCGTGGGCGTAGTGTGCGGCAATCGAGCTTATCAATTCTCAGGAAATCAGATCGCCTGCCTTCTGATCGATCACATCTGCAAAAATGTCCCTCTCACCCCAAAATCGACCTTTGTGAAATCGATTGTGACAACTGAGCTATTTCGAAAAATCGCAAAAAAACATGGATGTCAGTGCGTCGATGTCCTTACCGGATTTAAATACATCGGGGAAAAAATCCATACTTGGGAAGAGCACACGGGGGCCCATACTTTTGTGTTTGGCGCAGAAGAGTCATGCGGATATCTTTTTGGTACATTTGCTCGAGATAAAGATGCGATTTCCTCTGCCTGTTTAATTGCTGAAATGGCCTCTCTTGCCAAAAAAGAAAACATTTCTCTTGTGAAGCGTTTATATCAACTCTACCAAGAATTTGGAGTGCATAGAGAAAAGCTCGTGAATCTCAAATTTAGCGATAGCGAAGAAGGGATGAAACAGATGAATGACCTTCTCCAAAATCTTCGTAAAAATCCGCCCATGAGCATGGCCGGGCAAAAAGTGATAAAAACTGAAGATTTCTCGAAGGGAATTGATTCGCTTCCCAAATCTGATGTCCTTAGGTTTTGGCTTGAAGATGGGACAAAAATCGTCATCCGCCCATCGGGCACTGAGCCGAAAGTGAAAATCTATATCGAAGGGGTAGAAAAAGTCTCCCACGACATAGAAAGCCACATCCAAAAATGCGATGAGCGTTTAGAAAAAATCCATCAGTTTTTCAAACGCGCGTAAAGGGCTACTCATACCATTTATGAGAAATAACTTTGAGTTGTAGCGTCGGATAGTACGTCAGATTTGGACGATCGTTTCGAAGCTGATATTCTTGAATATCAGCGAGAAAGGATCGTTCAAAGATGACGTGCTAGACGATGCTACAACTCAAAGCTATTTTTCATAAATGGTATCAATCACAATTGAAGTCTCGCTTGCAATCAAGTTGGCCTCTTCTATCTTTGTCCAACACACATGGCGAATGCTTTCTTTCAAATTTTCTTTCGGGAGCTTACAAACTTCATCGTAAATGCTTTGAATAATCCCCCCTCGTATCCGAACACCATTATTGAGAAAATCGGGAGTAAGCGCCCTCCCTATGCGCTGCAAAGACCACGAGTCTAAAATCGCCTCCTGTAAAAAAATCACAGCAATCATGTGAGGAAGGATCCGATCAAACCCAAACTTTTGCATTTCATTTTTACCTGCTAAATCAGATTGAATTTTGTCTACCATAGTTTCTAATAAATCGACATTCAGACACATGATTAAATCTTGAATCTCCTCACTTGGAGATCCATCCAATCCCGGATAACTCAGCCAACAAAATTTAGCCCCACCGGCCCCACGTCTTGGAAGACAGTTGCCGTGATCGATCATCACAATCTTTATGTTTCCTAACTCATCTTTCTTCAAAAGAAGGTTACCTTCATGCCTATCGCTATTGATCATCATAATATCAATCACGGCGAGCATTTCAAGAGACTGAGGATTGAGAGTTTTTAATATTTCAGGCGTGACGGGAAAACAATTTGAGACAAACTCTTGAACAACACAAGTCCCATTTAATTGAGAAAGAGGAATATCTCCCAGTTGCACATCGGTACCTGAAAAGGCCTCCGGATTCACCACAGCAAAAGCAACGCCGGGCACCATACAAAGCTCTCCAAAACGTTTATCCTGCGATAACAAATGCCCGATGACTTGACCTACCACTAACTCAACAAAAGCCCCTGTGCCCGGAGGACACCCCACCCCATTTTCAGACGATGAATCGCTAGAATCGTTAAATAGACTTCCGGAAACGGTGCTTGGATCTTGATATCCATGCTCTAGTCGGCTGATTTTGAGAACACACGATGAACACGAACCGCTCAATTTTTCTATTCTCAAAGGTTTTGAGGCGCCCCCTGATAGAGCATGTACATGAATATGTCCGGATATATAGGACTCTAACGGAGAATGAAATGTCCCGTTAACAACCCTGCCAAATACTTCTATCGTTCTTTTCGCCGTGGCTTCCGCAGGCGAAACAACAGGCAACCCCGGACCGGTTGCTTCGATTTTTTGTACATTAGACGCCATATCCTACCTCTATGTTTTTCCCCATTCCTTGCCGCTTCACCCGTCAAATGCGCTCGTATATTTTTAAAGGTATTGTAAAGAATTTATTTTTTCAAACAATTATTTACATAAAAGATTCATAGGGGCGTTTTTCTATAGATAAAAATTTCTTAATAAATATGCAGGCGTCTATAGTGCTCGTGACTGAAGAATCGGCGTTTGGACGGGATTGAAAGCTGCCTAAAAGTCGATTCTTAAATTCCAGACGGTATAATAATGAATTTGTTTGGCATTTTGAAAAATTGCTTATTTAATTAGTGTCTGGTTTTGATTTAATAAAATTTACTTCTCCCGATTTTCAATTGAATAAAACAATCGCGCAACTTATAATTATGGCATTCTCAACCAAGAAAGGAAGGTCAAGATGAGTTCTGAATTACGCGTAGGCATGTCTGAAGGAAACCTTACACACCGCCCACTTGCTTACAATCCTGAATATCGCCTAGGTGGTGTAACAGCCTTGCCAACGGCGCCTGCCCCCGAAGACCTTCCCTCTGTTTCACTGTACTTTGGAAAGACACCGGCACAGCTTCAAATACTCGTTCTTCGAACTCTTGCCGGTGTAGGCGCTTTGACAGGAACCTTTGCTGCTATAAAGGGAGATGCAGAAAGAATATTTACTATTCCGCTCACAGTGCTTTCTGTGGGAGGGCTCTTATATTTGGCATCGACTGTAAAAGACTACGCGGATCCAAAAGAACTTCGCGCTATGCAAGAGAAGGCGGAAATACAGCCCCTTTCTGATATTATAAAGGAGCATGGCTTAGAAAATACTGTAAAATATCTTCTGAATGTGGACGCACGACAACAAAAATTTGAGGACGCCCATGCTTTACATTCACTTTCTGATGTTTTAAAGAGTTATTCTTTCGCAACCATCAAAAAATATAAATTGACAAATCTCCGGATCTTGCGAAGATGTTTGATTAATGAATTGAGAAGAATCTCTGTTTGCGACCTTAAAGAGTCCTTTGTGACAACGTGTAAAAAAGAGGGCCTTCTTTCCTTAACTGAAGGAGAGGGTCTGATCCCTTTTATTCATCAAGCAAAGAGCTATAAAGACGAATATTTAGCTAATTGCGCAGCTGTGGACAAAAAATATCCGCAGCGAATATCAAAACTTTTGGAAAAACTCGATTTGCAAGAAAAAAAACTTCCCGAAGAAGCAAAACAGCTGGAAAAGACGATACTTCAATACGGCTATCGGGCAGCAATCGAACAGGCAGAGAAGCGATTACTCGCAGATACTTTGTTTACACCTAAACCGGTAGGGGAACGTTTGTGTGACTATGTTGATAATACTATACAAGGTCGTGCTGTAACTGAAGAAGCTGCTGCAAAAACTGCACAAGTATGGCTTAAGGAACAGTTGACAAAGATTGCAACGAAACGAAATCACATCCACGAAGAGGGCTTTGGAAGAAAAGATGAAACTTTATTTCAGAATGAGCTGACGACTCTTGATTCCAATTACAAGACACAGTTAAAAAATCTTCAGAAGAATTTTTCTGTGAGAGTCAATGAGCTCTTCGGGCTTATTTGAGCTGATTTTCCGTTTTTTTTCTGGGGGTCATATACGAATGTTGATATTACCCCCTTTTTTTAATCGATTTTTGACGCTTTGAACCCTCCTATCGCCCAACTTTTGGATGACGTTCGGTATAATCTATTTTCGCTTCGGGTACTTGATCCGAACGTGATGCGTTAAAAGGAGCGCCTTGACTAAGGCTTTTTTAATGCGGCTGAGTTCTTCAAAAGTCAACTGGCTTTCATCGAATTGACCATCTTCCGCCTTTCCGGTCACAATATGATCCACCATTTCTGTTAAAGCAGCTTCTGTTGGCTCTTCGACTGATCTAGAGGCCGCCTCTACGCTATCGCAGATCATGATGATCGCCGATTCTTTCGATCTCGGCTTTGGCCCCGGATATCGGAAATCTTTTTCAGAGACCGCTTCTTTATCCCCACCCTTTAACTCCAACTCTTTTTGGTAAAAATAATAGACGAGAGTCGTTCCATGGTGCTGACGGATGATATCGATAAATGACTCGGGGAGTTGATTTTTATAAGCAATATCTACCCCATCACTTACATGAGAAATGATCACTTGGGCCGATTCCAACGGAGTCAATAACTGGTGCATATTGACAAGACTTTGCTGATTTTCAGTATAAAACTGGGGATTATTCATTTTGCCAATGTCGTGATAGAGCGTAGCTGACCTGCAAAAAAGGCCGTTAGCGTCAATGGCTCTTGCGCACGTTTCCGCTAAATTGCCAAGAACGAGCGAATGTTGATAAGTTCCGGGAACTGCCGCTGCAAAGTCGCGAAGCAGCTCGCTATTGGGATCCATATACTCCACTAAACTCATGTCGGTGAGTATCCCAAATAGCGTCTCAAGGGCAGGCAAAATCCCGATCACTAAAACCGCAGTGATCAGAAGGAAAACAAAAGACGCCACCACATCTGTTAAAAAAGAGGTGCTCCACAAAAGATTTTCTCCGAGAGTAAACGCGTAAAGAACCGGGACTGCGCTTAAAGCAGACTTAATGCAAACAGTAAAAACCTCTTTTCGCCTCCGAATCCCCTGGCTGCAAATAATGATCACAATCGATGTCACAAGGTTTAAAATCAAAAATCGACTATGGTCAAACGCTAAGCTCACAGATAAAATAATCGACAAGAAGGTGGCTGCAAAAAGGGCTGTGCGAGGAGAGAGGAGAATACAAATCAAAATCGTCGCAAAAGGGGCTAAAATGGGATATCTCACCTCTCCAATAATTGTCGATGTGCTCTTGAGCAAAATATATTCAGTTAATTTAGCTAAGAGAAGCGTAATGATCACAATACAGACAAAAAGGGAAACTCGTCTTAAAGAACGGATAAAATCAGCCTGACTGATCCTAAAATAAAGAGCGCTGATCACGACAAAAATGAAAGAGATCAAACAACTCGCAACCCAGCTGAGAGGATCGCTCAACCTGCGGCTTTCTGAAATAGCCTGTTTCATCGCCTGCATCATAGCGAGGTGACGAGAGGTGATTTTTTCACCGTGATTGATGATCCGTGTTCCGGCCTGTACTTTCGTAAATTTTTCAGCAACCGTGCCCCCTACCTGCGTTCGAAGGGCGTGTTCAAGGGGCATATCTTGAACGAGGGTCCACTGGATTTCTTGAAATTGCTCGGTGATGTATCGAATGGTTTCCGGATGAAAAAGATCGCTTTGGGAGATTTGATGATCCACCCTTTGCCAAAACTCATGAGGAAGCGTTGTTGAGGAGCTTTCCGAATCGGGAATAAATTCGTAATAGGAAAAATCGGGAAGGGAGAGTTCTTTTATTTTTTGAATGGTTCTAGGATCGGTGAATCTCGACTCCAAAAGCAATGTTTCCAAGGCGTCCGCTGCCTTATACATTTCTTCAAAGGTGCTGCTTGGGGCCGCCTGTCTCCATTGCTTACTGTGAATCAGCAGGTCTTCCAGGTGATATCTCGCGTCCCGAATCTGCTTGTCGTCAATTTGGTAGACCTTTCCGACATCCTGCATGGCCTGCTGTCTTAAAAGAACAGTTGTCTCATAGTCAGGAAATTCAAAGTCAATTTGAGCGACAATATAGCGCCCAGCCGTGGCGTTTAGCTCTAAAACCTCAAGTCTCACCTCCCGAAAATGGAGGAAGAAAGAAAGGGAAATAATGCAGATAAACCCTACGAGAATCCGCCAGCCCCTTGAATT
>CAZQNB010000007.1:36067-43806 GCA_964594545.1 uncultured bacterium
TCAAATCAGGATTTTTTTGTACATTTATTCGAAAAGAGATAGAATCCCAAAATACCATGGCGAAATACCAAGTTTTAGCAAGAAAATATAGACCCCAGTCATTCAAAGAAGTTGTTGGTCAAGAGACAATTGTCACAACGCTTAAAAATGCACTGCGCTTAAAAAAAATTGCGCACGCTTACCTCTTTTGCGGAAGCAGAGGCACCGGCAAAACTACGCTCGCGAGACTTTTTGCTAAAGCGTTAAACTGTCTTGAGGCAGGCAATGACCAAGAACCCTGCAACCAATGTGCCTCATGCCTTGATATTATGTCCGGGCAATCGCTTGATGTCATGGAGATCGATGGCGCTTCCAACCGAGGCATCGACGATATCCGGCAAATCAACGAAATGGTGGGCTATGTCCCAAGTCATGGGCGCTATAAAATTTACATCATCGACGAAGTTCACATGCTGACAAAGGAAGCGTTTAACGCTCTTTTGAAAACACTTGAAGAACCTCCGGCGCAAGCTAAATTTTTCTTTGCTACAACAGAACCCCATAAAATTCTTCCGACCATCATCAGCAGGTGCCAAAGGTTCGATCTCGGACGGATTTCTCCCTCGCAAATTATTGTAAAACTAGAGCAAATTGCCCGAGATCTGCATCGAGAAGTGGATCCCGAGGCCCTCCATAAAATCGCAGCCCTATCCGACGGATCTTTGAGAGACGCAGAGTCCCTATTTGATCAAATTCTATGCTATATAGACGAAAAAATCACAGCGGCAACGGTCTCTCAAGTGTTTGGCCTCGTCTCTGAAGAACATTTTTTCGCTCTAGATGCCGCCTTTTCTGAAATGAAACTCTCCTTTGCATTTGAACTTGTCTCACACCTCTTTGACGCAGGCAAAGACCTTCCCCACTTCATGTCGCAACTCATTGAACATTATCGACTTATCGCAATCACAAAAACACTTGGCGAGCAAGCCTTGCCTCAGCCGATCGCAGCTAGGTATATGCAATCTTCCAAGCATTATACGCAGCAGCAAAGTCTGTATCTGCTTGAGTATCTTATGACAGCAGAAGCCGGAATGCAAAAAAGCTTACTCCCAAGGGTCTATTTAGAAAATGTTCTATTGCACATTATCCGCAGCAAAAACCGAATCCCTATCGAGGTTTTAGTTCGGAGACTCTCTGAGCTTGAAGGAGCAACCCTTACGCAACCCCTTGCGCCCGAGACTAAAATACCTGTTGCCGAAACTTTAACTGTTAAGCCGGTACCCATAATCAAAGCGCCGGAGATTGTCGCCACTGCGCCCGAAGTTAAAATACCTGTTGCTGAAACTTTAACTGTTAAGCCGGTACCCATAATCAGAGCGCCGGAGATTGTCGCCACTGCGCCCGAAGTTAAAATACCCAAAGTTGAAGCTCCAACGGTTAAACCAGCACCTACACCCAAAGCGCCGGAGATTGTCGCTAAAGATAAACCCCTACCTGTCCAAGCTCCTGCGAATGGGCCTTCAAAACATCCAAGTCATTATGATACACTGATTCGCTTTGCAGCAGTCGAGCTAGAGGGTTCAGTAAAAATTTAAAAAGGATTTTATGGGAAGCGGATTTTCAAAAATGAAAAAACAAGCGCGTATGATGCAAACTCAAATGAGTCAAATGCGCGACAATCTTCAAAGCACACAAGTCGAAGGCTCTTCAGGCGCAGGACTTGTAACTGTAGTTTTAAATGGCGAGAAAGAGCTCAAAAAGATCTCCATTAAGCCAGAGTGCCTCACCGATGTGGACGGATTGCAAGATTTAATCTTAGCTGCTTTCCAAGACGCGTCAAAAAAGGTAGATGCGGCCCAGCCAGCTAATCCATTCCCTTTTTAGAATTTTCACTGTACAGGACAAAAAAGAACAAAAAAATTTACCACCGAGAGACACCGAGGCTTTGAAGCGCGCATCTTTTCCGCGTTTCAAAGCCTCGGTGTTCTCGGTGGTAAATTTTTTTGTTCTTTTCTTATCCTGTCCATCCTAATACCAATCGCAGCAAATAAATTCATATTTAAGCGCGTCAAAGCGTCGAAAATCGAAGATCGTAAGTGGCATAGTATGAAGTCATACAATGCCACTTACGATCTTCGATTTATCGACAGCTTTCACGCGGCTTAAATATGAATTTATTTGCTGCGTTTGGTATAATATCCTGTTAATTTTTTCTATTAACCTTCTATCGGACGGCTTCTGCCTGCAGATACTCTTTTAGCTCTTGCGCAGAGCTGTGAGAGAGAGCCCCTTCCGCGAGCCTACAAGCCTCTAAAAGGTGCCATTTACGAACTGTATGTTTGACAATAGGAATATGGCGCGCTGCCACTGAAAACTCAGAGATCCCAAGTCCGATTAAAACCGGGATCATCATGGGATCCGCTGCGATTTCGCCACAAAGGATCACAGGTTTGCGCGCGGCACCTGCAAAGGACACAATCGATCGAATCAAACGAAGAACGCTCGGATGGGTGGAATAATATAGATCTGATGTATGAGGATTTGTTCTATCTGCTGCTAAAATATATTGCACAAGATCGTTCGTTCCAATCGATAGAAAATCGGCTTCCTTTGCAATCGCATCGCACATTAAAGCAGACGACGGAACTTCGATCATGCAGCCCAAAGGGATTTTTTTAGTCACTTTGTGACCTTCTTTGCGCATCGTCTCTAAAAGCTCATCCAATTTCTTCCGCACCAATCGGAGCTCTGATACGTCAGACACCATCGGCACTAAAATATGTATTTCCCCAAAACGGCTCGCTCGAATGATGGCTCTGAGCTGAGACTCCAATACCTCAGGATAACGGAGCAAAAACCGAATCGCTCGGCACCCAAGAGCGGGATTGAGTTCGTGTCCAATACTTGTAAAATAGGTCGAATCGGGATTATCGGGATGGATATCGATTTTCTTATCCCCGCCTAAATCATAGACGCGAACAACAAGAGGCCTCCCATGGAGAGATTTCACCATTTTTTTATAGGTCTCAAACTGCTCCTCTTCCGTGGACAAACTCTTTTTAGCAAGGCACAGATACTCAGATCTAAATAAACCAATACCTGAGGCTCCATTTTTTATAATCGAATCGATCTCTTTTGGATCTTCAAGATTCGCAAAAATGCGCACCTCATATCCATCAATTGTTTCCCCCTTAAGATGCGACTCATTTTTCAATTGCTTATAATTATCTTGCAAAGTCCTCTTCAAGTCGTGATATTTTTTCAAGGTCGATCGTTTCGGGTTGATAATCACAAGACCCAAAGCGCCATCAACGATAAGCGAGTGAAGAGGTGTACCTTTAAGAACCTTCATATCCACATTTGCCACATAAGGAATCCCCTTGGCTCTCGCAATGATCGCTGCATGGGAAGTTAAGCCACCGGCTGCTGTCACAAAGCCGCTGACCAAAGAGGAATTGGCCTCAATTGTCTCAGAAGGGACAAGCTCGCTTGCTAAAATGACTGAATTGTGGGGGATATCAGAAATTTTTATTCGACCCAAAGGGCGCAAATGGCCTAAAATACGCCTAGAAATATCAATGATATCGCGGATCCTCTCTTGAAAAAAACTATCTTGAAGAGAGCTAAATCTTTGCCTATATTCTTCAATCAGATGGTGAAAAATCCACTCGGTATTCTGCTGCGTATCGCGAATTTTCTGTTCAATATCCTCCGTGATCAAAGGATCTTTCATGATTTCTAGGTGAGTATTTAATATCGCCACAATTTCAGAAGGGCCGCTTTGCAGCGACGCTCTTTGCAAATTCTCTAAATCGGCTCTGCTTAAATCCAAAGCTCTGCGATACCGTTCGATTTCACTTTCGATTTCTTTATGAGAAATAAGATGGAGAGAAATCTCCTCATCTCCCCCCGGGAAAAAAATAGGACAGCCAATGCCAATGCCTTTACTAATCGGGGATCCTCGGATGATGATCTCTTTGTTTTCTCCCATTATTTCTCCCCAAACTCCTGCTCAAAGGCATCTACCAGTTGGGTCATTGTGATCTCAGCATCAATGCCTTCAACGACAATTTCAATCTGCGTGTTTTTTTGCGCGGCTAACATCAATATACTCATAATGCTTCGCGCATTGATCGTTTCATTTTTATAGGTAAAGAAAACAGATGATTTTTTAGGCTGCAAAATTTTCACAATCGCAGCAGCAGGCCGCGTATGAAGCCCTAAGGGATTTTTTATTTTTACCTTCCGAGTGATTTTCAAGAAACTACCCTCTTTTTCTGCCTTCGTGCGATTGCTTCTAATAACTTTACATTAAATTCTTTTGCTGAATTATAACCCATATCTTTTAAACGATGATTTAATGCAATCGTTTCTAAAAGCAAAACCACATCTCGACCCGGCTTAACAGGGAGAATATGATAGGGAACGCTAATTCCTAGTACGTCGATAAATTTTTCATCAAGCCCTACGCGATCATAAAAGTGTTGATCATCCCACGGCTCTAATTTAACAATAATATCGATCCCTTTATCAGGCCGTACACAAACAGCGCCATAAAGGTGAGCGACATTGATAATCCCGATGCCTCGAATCTCCATTAAATGGCGCGTCAGCTCAGGCCCTGATCCCACTAAGTAGGACCCTTCCTTTTTTTTCACCCGCACAACGTCATCTGAGATCAACCTGTGGCCCCTTTCAATAAGGCCAAGAGCCGCTTCACTCTTTCCAACCGAAGACTCTCCTTGAATGAGCAATCCAACACCAAATACCTCAACTAAAGTCCCATGCATCGTTACGCTCGGGCTAAACTCCTCAAGAAGAAGAAAGGTAATTTTGCTCAGCAAACTCGTTGCCGGAGCGTTCGCCTGAAAAAGGGGGATTTTTTGCCTTTCGCAAAGAGCGATCAATTCTTTGGGCGGGCGAAATCCTCGAGCAATAATCACAGCCGGCGTCGATGGAGTTAAAATAGCAGAGAGCCTAGATTCACGCGTTTTTGAATCCAATTCTCTCAAAAATTCAATCTCTTGCTTGCCGACGACTAAAATACGGGCAAAAACAAATCCTTTGAGATATCCGGTCAAACTAAGTCCCGGACGATGGACTTCAGCCTTATTGATTCGACGCGCAAGACCGCTGCTGCCCGCGAGTAAATTAAGGCCTAAATATTTTCCGTGTTGCTCGTAAAAATTTCGAACTACGTACATTTAATCAGAGACATTCATCCCCTCCAAATACATAGCGAGCCACTCTAAAAAACTTGAAAACGCCATTTGCTCTGACCAAAAAATCCGATTTGCCGTATCTGATATTGTATAATTGATTCCGGATAAATATACATTACCCATTTCGCTATTTGGATACCAATCTGAAAAAAAACATTGAAACGAATTGAGTCCATAATCTTCATAAAACGGAATTAAAGATTCGGGATCTATCACTTGTCCTTGCCATTGAATCACTTTATCTGCATTTGTTAAAATGCGTCTCACCCCTTCTCGTGCCGTCATTAGATCCTCAGCGCGGATAATACCGGGTTCCGTGAGTTTGCCAAACCCATTATGCAAACGGATAAAGACAAGGAAATCGCGCGGCAAATTGACACCCACTTCCCTTTTCATCAGGCGAACATCCTCTTCACCAAGCGGAGGGAATCCTCGAAAAAAGGAGCTATTATCAGAAAAGCTGTAGATCATTTCTACGGAATACTCAAAGTCCCTTTTAACAATGAGTATTGCGATATCATCGAGTCTAGAAAAAAACCGGGAGATGTATGGAGTTGCCATTGGATTAAAGGAGAGTCTACTGAGCCAAGAGTCAGCGACAAACTCAATTCTCTCTTCTGTTGGGATACGGCTCAACTCGAACCACGATCGGGGAAGATCGGGGACTTTTTCAGAGATTTCATCCCAATTGATGTTTTTTTCTTCGCTCAAATAGATCACTTCTTGAACGTTGGAATCTCCGCCCATCTCGTAATGTTTTTTAGCGAGTGAATTCACAAAACCTACGGGTATACAATGAGAATATACACGAACGGGCCACGAACTTTCAATGAATAATTCCGGTTCTTCCGAACTGGACAAAAAAAACAAGAAAAATAAATGAACAGGATCCGCTTCGCTTGCAGGATCGCTCACTTCGTTCGCGGCAGGAAAAAGAAAAGATCTATCCTGGCTTATACCAAACGCAATAAATAACTTCCTATTTAAGCTGCGTGAAAGCTGTCGACAAATCGAAGATCGTAAGTGGCATTGTATTGACTTAATACTATGCCACTTACGATCTTCGATTTGTCGACAGCTTTCACGCAGCTTAAATAGGAAGTTATTTTTTGCGATTGGTATTACGCTTCGCAAAGATCCTGTTTGTTTTTCTATGCGTCTAACATTTTCAATCCCGCCCAAACGCCGATTCTTCAATCACGAGCGGTATACTCAAGTTTCATTGACGACACTTCCCTGATCTGATATATGACATTTGTAACGAAAAGAGAGGAAGATTCATGAGCGTTACGAAGGTAGTTATTCTCGGCGGAGGATTTGCAGGGATCAACGCAGCGAAAGCGCTTGGGTCTTCTAAACTCGATGTATGGGTGATCGACAAAACAAACCACCACCTGTTTCAACCCCTTCTATATCAAGTAGCGACAGCAGCTTTGTCTCCTGCTGACATTGCGGTTCCGATCCGAGAAATTTTAAGTCCTTACGAAAATGTAACCGTGCTCATGGGAGAGGTCTCTTCGATTGACAAGCAGAAAAAAAGGGTGATTTTAAAAAATGGCGATGAGATCAGTTATGAATATTTGATTGTAGGTCTTGGAGCGCGCCATGCTTATTTTGGCAAAGATGATTGGGAGCAGTATGCGCCGGGCCTTAAAACATTAGTCGACGCGCTTAAAATCCGAGAGCGGATTTTGATGTCGTTTGAAATCGCAGAGCGTTGCGATCGGATTTCGGAAGCGGAGAAATATCTCAATTTTGTCATCATTGGAGGGGGCCCTACAGGGGTAGAAATGGCTGGGGCGATTGCCGAAATTGCACATGAAACAATGCTCAAAGACTTCCGAAGAATCGATACAACTAAGACAAAAATCTACCTTGTCGAAGGCTCTTCCCATATCCTTCCTGTTTATCCAGAATCTTTAACAAAAATTGCGACAAAATATCTTGAGCGCTCTGGCGTCAAAGTCATCACAGGGAAAAGAGTCACTTCCGTTACAAATGAAGGGGCAGAAATTGATGGAACAATCATTCCAAGCAAGAATATTATCTGGGCAGCGGGAAACCAAGCCTCTCCGATTTTAAAATCCTTAGACGTTCCCTTAGATCGGCAAGGAAGAGTGCTTGTCGACGAACATTTAAACATACCCAACCATCCGGACATTTTTGTCCTGGGAGACGCTGCCTCAGCAAAAGATAAAAAAGGGAATCCCCTTCCCTCTCTTGCGCCCGTTGCAGTCCAGCAAGGACGATACGTGGCAAACATGCTCAAGCGACGCATTCCGAAAGAAAAAAGACCCCCGTTCCGTTATCTAGACAAAGGAACGATGGCGACAATTGGGAAAGCAAAGGCAATTGGGATGTTCGGAAAAATCCAGTTTAGTGGATTTATCGCCTGGATGGCCTGGAGCTTTGTCCACATTTTTTTCCTGATCGGATTTAGAAACCGCATTCTCGTCTTAATGCAATGGCTCTTTTGCTACTTCTCGCCAGAACGAGGCGCTCGGTTAATCAACCGATCGCTTGATGAAGAACTCAATA
>CAZQNB010000008.1:0-43341 GCA_964594545.1 uncultured bacterium
TTGCATAGAGAAACTCCGGGTGCAAGATTCGAACTTGCGACCAATGGATTAACAGTCCACTGCTCTACCACTGAGCTAACCCGGAACATAAGAAGCGTCCATCATAATTTTTAACCCGATTATTTTTCAAGTGTTTTTCCCTTGAGCATGAAGATGATACCTGTTACGCTAACCGTTTTAATTTTAAAAAACCTATGGATGAACCTCTTGCGGGCTATATCGAAGCCATCGTCTTCACTCAAGCTGAAAACGGCTTTACCGTCGCGCGTCTCAAAGAGGCCCATAAAAAAGACTTCACAGTCATTGTAGGCTATCTCCCCTCTCTGCAGCCGGGCGAAACGGTTGTTTGCAAGGGCGCTTGGAAGATCCACCCCTCTCATGGACGCCAATTTGAGGTATCTGACTATACGGTAGAAATGCCCAATGACGTAGTCGGCATCCAAAAATACCTCGAATCGGGCCTCGTTAAGGGCATCGGCCCCGTCTTTGCCAAAAAAATCGTCGATAAATTCGGCGCCAATACTCTCGCCGTCATCGACCAAACGCCTCGTAAGCTCTTGGATATCCCCGGGCTTGGCGAAAAAAAGATGGAAAGCCTCATCGAATGCTGGAGGGCGCAAAGATCCATCCGAGAGGTCATGATCTTTTTAAGAGCCCATGGAGCAAGCCCTGCCTACGCGCAAAGAATTTACAAGACCTACGGCGACAAAAGCATCGAAAAGGTCAAAGAAAACCCCTACAAACTCGCAAAAGACATTTTTGGGATCGGCTTTAAAATCGCCGACCAAATCGCTTTAAAAATTGGATTTGCTCTCCATTCAACCCAAAGAATTTCTGCAGGGATAGAATTTGTCCTATGGGAACTTTCCAACGATGGGCACACTTCCTATCCTCTTACTGATTTTATCCCGATTGCCAAAGATATGCTGGAGGTCGAATCTTCTTTAGTTGTTGCTGAAATCCAGGCGCTTGTTCAAAGAGATTTCCTTGTAAAACGAGATGATATGATCTGGCTTAAACCTTTTTTCGCTTATGAAATGGGCATCGCTCTTGATCTTCAGGCGCTAAAAACAAATCCCCAAATCATTCGGCAGATCGACGCCGCAAAAGCTGCGGACTGGGCTGAAGAAAAGCTCATGATCCAATTTGCCGAGCAGCAAAAAGAAGCCATCACCAAAGCCCTCACCAACAAAGTTCATATCATCACAGGCGGCCCCGGTACAGGAAAAAGCACCATTACGAACGCGATCTTGCGCGTTGCAGATAAATTGACAACCAAAATTCTCCTCGCTGCGCCAACCGGCAGAGCCGCTAAACGAATGACGCAGATTACCCATAGAAAGGCGTTCACGATTCACTCTCTTTTAGAAATGGATTTTACTTCAGGCGGTTTTAAACGGGGCAGGGAAAAACCTCTCGATTGCGACTTCATCATCATCGACGAGGCGAGCATGATCGACACACCGCTCCTTTTTCACTTGCTTAGAGCCATACCCGGCGGCGCTCGCGTTTTATTTGTCGGAGACATCGATCAACTACCCAGCGTTGGCCCCGGGACGGTATTACGCGATATCATTCAGTCAGGCGCTATCCCCGTCACAAAGCTCACCGAAATTTTTAGACAGGCCAAAGGCTCTAAAATCATCACCAACGCCCACAAAATCAATCAAGGCGAGTTCCCCTCAATCCTCACCTCTCCGGACAGCGATTTCCACTTCATCGAAGCAGAAACGCCGGAGGCCATTCAACAGATCATCTTGGAACTTGTCAGCCGAGAAATCCCGGAAAAATGGGGTTTTGATCGGGTCGAAGATATTCAGGTTTTATCCCCCATGAAACGGGGCGTCATTGGCTCTGAACTGCTCAACGACGTTTTGCAAACCCTTTTAAACCCAAGCGATAAACCCCTCTTTCGCGCAGGAAGAAAGTTCCACCTTTATGACAAAGTGATGCAAATTCGAAACAATTACGACAAGGGCATCAGCAATGGGGATATCGGCAGGATCGAATCAATTGACGCCGGAGAACAGATCCTCACCGTTTCGTTTGATGGGAAATTTGTCGAATTTCAGTTCGCAGAACTCGATGAACTTGTCCTCGCTTACGCGACCTCTGTTCACAAATACCAAGGCAGCGAATGCCCCTGCATTGTAATCCCTATCCACACGTCCCACTTCAAACTTCTCCATCGCAACCTCCTCTACACGGCAGTCACGCGAGGGAAAAAACAGGTCTACTTAGTCGGAACTAAAAAAGCAATCGCGATTGCCGTTCACAATGACCAAGTGCAAAAAAGATACACAGGACTAGAAGCTGCTATAAAAAATATTTGCCTAAAATAATAAATTTGCTATTATATTTGCCATGTGGATTTTAGCTTTGTTGTTTACTGCAACTTCATTGATTGCATCAGATGATCAATACCTCTTTAGAGGAAAACATTTTATCGCAAGCTACGCAGGCTGCGATGAAAAAGCACTCACCGATGTAGAACAATTGCGAACTGTCATGGAAGATGCTGCGAAGCAATCGGGCGCTACCATTCTGGACTCATCATACTACGTTTTCCCTCCGGATGGACTCACGATGGTGATTCTCCTTTCTGAGAGCCACGCAAGCATCCACACGTATCCGGAACACAAGTCTTGCTTTGTCGATTTATTTACATGCGGCGATAAATGTTCTAACGAAAAATTTGATGAATGTCTTCGTTCCTATCTAAAACCAACGAGTGTGCACGAAAAAATTCTCATCCGCCATGAAGTCAGCGAAGACTATTAGAGGGCCGAGTTTTAAAATTATTTTTTAACCACAGAGAGCACAGAGGCGCGGGGCATCCCTGCCTCTGTGCTCTCTGTGATTTAAACGACTATAACTCAGAGGAGTTAATCACATCCCTTTTTCTCATCGGTGCAGCAATCTTTTTTCTCTTTAGGTTTAGATTCCGGTTTGGTGCAGCAATCTTTTTTCTCTTTAGGTTTAGATTCCGGTTTAGTGCAGCAATCTTTTTTGTTCTCATCGCAATCCTGTTCCTTCGAATAGGACTTCTCTGGTTCTTTTCCTGAATTAGAACAGCTAGAGATCGCACTTCCTAACGCAATCCCTATTATTGCTAGTTTAACAATATTTATTTTATTCATATTTTTCACCCCAGTTTTTTTGTTAATAATCTTTCGAAACTCGCTTCCGAAAAATGGACAAAGTCAAGATCATGAGTAAAATAAATATTTGTTTATGTCAAACTTTAAAAAATATAAAGAGGGAAAAACAGGTAGTGATTTTTCTCTCTGTACCGGACAAAAACAATGAATCGCAAAGAAAGAAAAATCACTACTTGTTTAGGACTACCGAAAAACATATACCGAAAAAGACGAAAGACTCCTTCGGTATAACTTTTAGAATTTATGCGTTGCTTTTTCGCTTTTCGATGTATTCAATTACATCAGAAACCGTTTTCAACTTCTCTGCATCTTCTTCAGAAATTTCGAAACCAAAACGCTCTTCAAACGTCATGATTAACTCAGTTAAATCCAATGAATCAGCATTCAAATCTTCGACAAACGATTTCGCAGGCGTTACGTCAGCAATGTCAACACCTAGCTGTTCGACGATAATTTCAATTACTTCTTTTTGTACAGACATAATTTCCTTTACGTTTTTGTTAAAATTACATGACCATTCCACCGTCTACAGCCAAAACTTGTCCCGTTACATAACCGGATAAGTCAGAGGCTAAAAACAGTACCGCTTGAGCAATATCTTGCGGCTGCCCAATGCGTCCAAGGGGAATTTTTGTAAGAATCCCTTCCTTCACTTGAGGCGGGAGAACTTCAGTCATCTGTGTTTCAATATAGCCCGGCGCTACGCAATTGGCGCGCACACCACGGCTAGAGAGTTCTTTCGCTAAAGATTTCGTAAACCCAATCATCCCAGCTTTGGATGCAGCATAATTGATTTGGCCTGCATTGCCCATAAGTCCAATCACTGAGCTAATATTGATGATCGAGCCTGATTTTGCCTTCATCATCGCGCGCGATAAGCTTTTGCACGTGTTGTAAACAGATTTTAAATTCACTTCGAGAACTGCGTCCCAATCCTCTTCACTCATGCGCATAAGCAAATTATCCCGCGTGATCCCCGCATTGTTCACAAGGATATCGACTTTACCAAATAAAGAAAGAATTTCTTGGATCGCAACGTCCGTCTCTTTCGTCTTAGAAACATTCACGAGATAGGAAACAACTTTTTGATCGGGATGCGCTCTTGCAGCTTCAATTTCTTTCACTGACGAGGAGGCCCTTTCCGCGTTTGTCCCAAAAATGGCAACATCAGCTCCCTGAGACGCGAAAAGCAAAGCAATCGCCTTACCAATCCCTGCAGTCCCGCCAGTTACAACTGCGCTTTTTCCCTTTAACAACAAGTGCATTTCATCCCTTCAGCTATCTGTTTTCCCAAAGTCTCTATATCGGCAAGCTTTTCAATCGATACGGTAAGAGCGGAAACACCTATTTTCCGATTCATGCCGGAAAGAGTTTTTCCGCACCCAATCTCAACATAGAGATCAACACCCTGGTTGTTCATCGCAATGATCCCGCTTTCCCACCGAACCGACTCAGTCACTTGAGAAATTAAATATTTACGGATCTCATCTACCCCGCTAACAAATCCACCAGGGGCATTCATCACAAACTGCACTTCGGTCTCCTGAATCGATGACGCCATCACAAAAGGCGAAAGAGCGCTGCTTGCCATCTGCATCAGTCCACTATGAAAAGCGCCTGAAACGGTCAATGGCAAAACTCTCTTAGCCCCGTTTTCTTTAAGAGCCAAAGATCCCCTTTCTACCCCGTCTTTCGTTCCTGAAATAACAATTTGTCCTGGGCAATTATAGTTGGCTACCCATACTCCTTCAAGTCCTTTTAACGCTTCCTCTACTTGAGGGCCCGTAAGACCTAAGACCGCAGCCATAGTGCCAGGGACTTTTTCGCAAGCCTCTTGCATGAAAAGGGCCCGTTTTTGAACAAGGAGCAAAGTTTCAGCAAATGAAAGCTTGCCTGACGCGCAAAGGGCGGTATACTCCCCAAGGCTTAATCCTGCACAAATTTGAGGGCGTAATTCCGGCATCTGCTGCTGAATCACACGTAAAATAGCGATGCTTGTGACAAAAATGGCAACTTGAGCGTGTTTTGTTTGAACAAGAACATCTTCAGGGCCTTCGAAAATGACCTCGGAAAGATTCATTTTAAGAATTTCATCAGCTTCTTCAAAGGTCTCTCTTGCAATAGCAAATTGATCTGCAAAATCCTTACCCATTCCCACATATTGCGCGCCCTGACCCGGGAATATAAAAGCAATCTTCTTCATAAACTCCCCTTTAAAAGAGCAGCTCCCCAAGTAAATCCCCCACCAAAAGCGGTGAGTAAAATTTGATCTTTCGGCTGCATTTTATACACCTTACAAAGTTCGTCTAAAGCGATACCGACAGATGAGGCTGATGTGTTTCCGTATTTCTGAACGGTTTTGAAAATTCTCTCCGGCGGCAAGTGCTCAAACCGCTTTGCAATCGCGTCGATGATGCGCATATTGGCTTGGTGAGGAATCAAATAGGTAATTTCCTGCTCTGAACTTCCCGCTGATTCAATACATTCTTTACACGCCGATTCCATCCTACGCACAGCATGCTTAAACACTTCATTTCCGGCCATCTTTATAAAGTGCTGATCCGTTGTGACCGTTTCCAAAGACGCAGGTTTTCGACACCCCCCCGCGGGCATCATCAAAAGCTCTGCCTGCTCGCCATCGCAGCCAAGCTTCACACACTCAACAAAAAGCCCCTTCCCCTCGCTCGACACAACACAAGCGCTCGCGCCATCGCCAAACAAGATACAGGTGGACCTATCTTTATAGTTTGTAATTGAAGAAAGTTTTTCAGCCGCAACAATTAAAATATTTTTATAAGCGCCCGATTCAACAAAAGATTTTGCAATCGAAAGAGCGTACAAATACCCGGTACAAGCCGCCTGAACATCCATCCCGGCCGCAAATTTCGCCCCTATCTGGTTCTGAATTAAGCACGCAGTGCTTGGGAAAACGTAATCCGGGGTAATGGTAGCGACGATGATAAAATCAATTTTTTCAGGGGGGATTTCAGCGTCTTTCAAAGCGGCGATTGCGGCAGCAGACCCCATATGGGACGTATACTCATCTTTGCCCGCCAAACGGCGCTCTTTCATGCCGGTGCGCGTGACGATCCATTCATCTGTCGTCTCGACCATCTGCTCGAGGTCATGATTGGATAAAACTCTCTCCGGTAAGTAGGACCCGGTCCCAATAATTCTTGCCTTTATCATCTTTCCTTTGCGGTGCGGGCCCCAGTTTACCCGATTGCCCCTTTTAATGAAAACCTGTAGATTTTTTATAGCAACAAAATGTATAAATACATATTAATATATAAATACAATTATTTTATGAAAATAACTTCACACACACTAAACGTAATTAAAAAAAATTATCTACAAATTCTTAGGACAAGAACTTTTTTGATCGATGAAGAGATCCAAAAGATCGGATCCCAAATGCTCGGTTCCCAATCAATCCTTCAATGGAAGATAGCTAGCCAATCAGACCTGGTCTCTCCGGAAGTCCACAAAGCCGACAATCGATATATCATCACCATCCCCCCATTATTTCTCATCCACGCTAACGATGTTCATCATGACGAAATCTTTATAAAAAATATTTATGATTTTTTAAAAAAAGAAAACCCCTTAGTCTTAACCCTATTTTTAGAATTTCACTCGGATCAAGAAATGTCAAAAAAAGGGAGAACTTTTGCTCTGTCGCACGAAATAGCACATATTGCTCTAGTACCCCACCACGAAAGTTTTGACCCTCTGGACTGCGTCAAAGTGCCCGGGGTTCAACGATCGGGGAAAGGGTTGTATGCGGTCAATACTACCCTTTCCCCGATCGTTGAACCACGGGCGCTTTCACGCAGTCCAGAGGGTCAAAACTTTCGTGGTGGGGTACTAGGCCACCTAGACGAAAATGCGCCCAAAAACCGAGAAGAAGCTCAGGTTAACGAGAAGATGGCAGATCTCCATGCCGCAAGGACAATCCCCGGAGCAAGCGAGGGGGGTGTCTATTTATTTGAAATCATGAGCGCCCACTATCCTCATGCAGTCAATGGCAACCACCCATCTCCTTCAGACCGAATGAATTACTTAAGAGATTCCAATGTCAGGACTTAGCACCTCCTTTTCGTCCCGACTTGCTCAAGAACACATTCTCGCGCCCATACATGCGAACCTTGAAGAGCTGAACGGAAAAATCCGGGGCCTCGCCACAAAAATTATTCCCGCCCTCTTTAGCGGCCATTTTTTCTCCTCACACGAATTTTATGAGACCGCGGAAGTAACGCTCCTTTGCTCTTCATTTATAGGCATTATTGGGTCTTTAGGTCTCTTTATTACCGGAATGCCTCTTTCTTCAGCGCTCCTCCTGGCTCTATCTGTTTCGACAGCTTTGGGAGCCTATCTCGCAAGCCAAGCCTCTCTCCAACAAACATTGATCGAAAGCGCAAACCAAATGAGAGAGCAGACGGAAATCCTGGCAGAGGAAAACAGGACGCTCAAAGAAACAGTGGGTAAGCTATCGATGAAAATCTCTCAATTCGATCTGCAACTTGCGCATTTAAACACACTGAATCGAGAGTTCCAAAAAGAACTCCTCTTTTTCCGTATCTCGAACGAAAAAAA
Source organism: uncultured bacterium (assembly GCA_964594545.1). Lineage (GTDB taxonomy): Bacteria > Chlamydiota > Chlamydiia > Chlamydiales > SM23-39 > DAIDHZ01. The sequence continues at coordinate 7,758 of CAZQNB010000008.1, forward strand.
CATGGGTCTGTTTACCAAAAAAATCGAAGATTTCTCTAGCCAGATTTCGGCCTTCGAAACCCTTTGGAATGAGCTATTAAAAAACATGCAGGATCTTAAGTCCGATACCGTCTCAAGCGTAGCCGATCTTAGAAAAATCATCGAAGAGCTCACAAATCCCAAGTTAACGCTGCTTCTCCTCGAAGAACATAAAAAAATCCGAGAGCAAATCCGCGAGGAACTCGCCCATTTAAAGGAGATAAAACAACAACTCAATGAGATCAATCGACAAATTGCTTTGAGAGAAGGCCAGGTGAAAGAACGGGATGATGTATTAAGGGAATTAAGAGATGAGCATTCCCAAATCCTCACCTCCTATACAGAGCAACTAAGACAGTTCATCGAACAAAACTGGATACTCAAATCCCTTCTGGACAAGCTTAAAAAATCTTGATTTCAAAAAATTTTCTGCCACAATCAAACTGAAAATGAAAAAATTTGCCCTCCTTTTTTTCTCTCTTTTCTTCTTTTTCGTAATTGGGTTTACAATTGCCAAAATCCACCCAAAAATCGGAAGTTATCTATTCAAACAAAGCGATCCCTTTCGCTCGTTTAAACCGACCCCCTACCCCATAAAAAATCATCCCTTTGCGGTTGTTGTGATCGGGTATAACAACGGAGCGAACGTCGACAAAACTTTGCGCTCGATCCTTTCGCAAAATTATGAAAATTTTCGGGTGATCTATATCGATGACGCTTCAAATGACGGCAGTTTTCTTCAAGCGCGCGATGAAATTTACGAAAGCGGCAGCGCGCACCGGGTCTTTCTTGTCCAAAACGAGCAACCCTTGGGATTTACGGCAAACTTGATTCGAGCAGCCGAAATATGCAGCGAAGAAGAAATTATCGTCGTCGTCAGCGGAGAAGATCTATTATCTCACGAATGGGTATTACAAAAACTCAATCAATATTATGCAAATCCCAATCTATGGATGACTTTTAGCAAGGCTTTAGAATACCCCACCTTTGCGCTAGAATCTCAAGGCCTGGAAATAGAAACCGAAAACCTTAGAAACACGCCACTTCCTCCTCTTCGCCTAAAGACATTTTACGCATCTCTTTTTAAGAAAATTCAAGAATCTGACCTAAGGCTTCATGGAGAGTTTATTCCGGAGTTTGGAGAATCTGCGTACATGATCCCCCTTCTTGAGATGGCAAAAGGACATGTCCAATATCTAGATGAAATCCTCTATCTCGTGACAAAACAGCCGGATATCGATGTCGAGCTCGAAACAAAACTCAACATCTCCCTCCACGAGAAACCGGCCTACAGACCCCTATCCCAACGATGCGAGAAAAATTTATGAAACCATGGCTCGTACTCCCCTGTCTCATCACAGCCCTTCTCTTTGGGTTTAAAACCGGCCAAAAAACGCATACTATCCGACCTGCCACGCAAACGACCCAAGACATAGACCTCCCCGTTAAATCGCGCAAAACCTTTGTTTTTGTCGTTTACGGATATAACCAAGAACTTTGGGCCAAACGGGCGCTGCGCTCCATTTTCGAACAAGAGTACGATTATTACCGGATCGTCTTTATTGACGATGGATCGAAGGACAATACCTTTCAAATCGCGCGCGATTTTATTTCAGAAAACAACCAAGAATCCAAAACGCTCCTCATTCGGAATGAAGAGAGTCTCGGCTACCTTGCCTGTCTATACCAAGCAGTGCAAGGAGCGCTCGATCAGGAAATCGTCATTCCCCTTCATGCAAAAGATTGGCTCAGCCACAGCGGAGCGCTAACCCGCATCAATGCAGTCTTCCAAAACCCGGATATTTGGATTGCCTCAACCTCAGGACTTCAATACCCATCTTATGAGATTGTCTCTCAAGGGTTTGAAGGGTTTTACGCAGCTCTATTCAAGCAAATCCCAAGCAAGGAATTCCTAGGGCAAGGTAAATCAACCCAAAAAACAGCACTCCCATTGAAGCAAATCGCCGATAACCGGACGAGACACATCCATGAGCCGCTCATCTTCAACAACACAACAATTGTCGATTAACGAACTCTTCTGAACGCTTTAGTAACTTTTCTCGTTGTTGCTGTGTGAGGATCTAAAGATAACCTTTTTGCGCTTAAAGGCTTATGAGCATTTCCGCTCCAATGAATCCCATGAGAGCCCGCATCATGAACAAGCACCACGCTTGCAACAAGATCGCCACTCATCTCAACTGGTTTAGGACTATGCCCTTGATTATTACCTACTGGTCTCACCATAAACGCCTCCTGTATAATCAATCTTTTATTTGATTAAACTTAAATTGTCCACAGATAAAGTTTTTCGAGCCCCCTCTATTGACAAATTAAAATTTTTGTGTTAATATAATTACATATGGGCAATACGATTTATAGTATTTCACAAACAAATCAACCAACGATTCAAACGGTTCATTCGGAGATTATGTTAGCTTTAGGATTAATTTCGGCATTAAACCTGCGGCTAGCCGGAATAACTGAAGAGAAACTCAAGGATCTTCTCATTCAATATATCCTTGCGAATATGACAGGCAATACGGCTGAGAAGACGGCCATCTTAGGCGAAATTGGAAAAGTATTAAAAACATTTCAAAAAGATCTAGAACAAACAAAGGACATCGAAACCAAGCTCACGTCTATGGAAAGATCTCCTAACGTTCACGATCAGACGTATCTTCAGAATCTAATCAAAGAATTAAAGGAAGATATCTCTTCGGGCAGTATGAGCAATCTCTTTTCATCCTGTCCATCCTAATATCCTGTTATTTTTTTCCTTTTTGATGAAACCCTCCCTATGATATTATCCTTCCTATTATTAAATTGGGTTAGGTCATATGGACGAAAAAGACAAAAAATTCAAAAGTTTCTGGTTGGCAGCAATTATAGCATTAACTCTATTCAATTTGGTTTTTACTCTACTTCAAACCAATGAAGTATTTCAAAAAAACAGCATCTTACAATCAGTGCCTGTATTTTCTCTAACGCTCAATATCACCACAACCATCACAACATTACTATTCCTGTTTGCAATTTATTATTGCTCTTATAGAAAGCCTGGAACGAAACTCCTCACGTTCATGCTCATTAGTTACCCGGCGGGCGTCGTCATAACAATGATTATGGCAATCCTTGGGAAAATGCCCATAGAATTCCAATCTTTAAGCGCCGTCACAATCACAATACTGCAGCAAGCCGCAGCTCTTTGGATTTTCACTCTCAATTGGAAAGTACGAAAGATCAACCTGAAGCTTCGAAGAGCCTCTCCTCAATAAAAAGCTCGCTCGTTAAACCCAAATAGGGTAAAAATAAATAGGATTTATTATGAACCTTTTTTGGAAACTTCTCACAAACATCGCCTTAAAAATCCTCTCTCTTCGCTATAAAATCGAAGTGAAAGGGTGGGATCTCCTCTGCAAAAATGCCGACCTCAAAAAGGGGGGGATTTTATTCCTGCCGAATCACCCGGCCCACATGGATCCTCTCTTCATTTTCATCCTTCTGTGGACTAAATTTCGGATGCGTCCGATTGTGACAGAATACATCTACCGCATGCCGATCATTAGGCCTTTGATGAAGATCACAAAAGGGCTCCCGATTCCGTCCTTTACCACCTCTGTTAACCAAATCAAAATTAAGAAGGCAAGAGACTCCATTCAAGCCGTTGCCGACGGGCTAAAAGAGAACCAAAATTTTATCCTCTACCCTTCCGGCAGGTTAAAACACACCGGTGTAGAGGTCGTTGGCGGCTCTTCCGGCGCGCATGAAGTGATCCAGCAATGCCAAGACGCAAACATTGTTCTCATCCGGACAACCGGTCTTTGGGGCAGCTCCTTTTCCAGAGCGATTTTAGGCATCTCCCCAAATCTTCCATCCACTATCTGGCACGGAATTAAAACAATCCTTAAAAACGGGATCTTTTTTGCGCCAAGACGTCGGATATTGATCGAAATCGAATTAGAGCCAAAAGACTTCCCCAAACAGTCCACCCGGATCGAATTCAACCGCTATCTTGAAAATTGGTATAATCAATACCCTGATGGCAAGGGGAATATCGATCAAGTCGAGCCTCTGCAGCTGGTTTCCTACTCGTTTTGGAAACAAGATATTCCTAAAATTGTTTCGCAAGAATCGGCAAAAGCCCTTGCCACAGGGATCCCAATTTCCCCGGAAACACAAGAAAAAGTAATCAAAGAAATCAGGCGGATTTTAGGCAATGCCAATCTCCCTGTTTCACCGGAAATGAACCTCACCACCGACTTAGGGATGGACTCATTAAATATTGCGGAGATGATCGGCTTTCTCGCGCAAAAATTTGATTTGGAAGAAGTCCACCCGGAAGATGTCGAAACTGTAAGAAACGTCCTTGAGATCGCAGAACTTGCCCGAACATCAAAGAAAGCAGTAAAACAGCTCGGATCAACCAGATTCCCTGAAGAAATCGGAAGGCCCCTCCCGATCCCACCTGAGAGGAAAACTTTTCCTGAAGCCTTCTTGCATATCTGCCAAAAAATGGACAAATTTGCAGCCACAGGAGACGATACCTCCGGCGTCATGAGCTATAAAAAGCTCAAAAGATCGGCCCTTGTTTTAGCTGCCTATTTCCGAAAAATCCCGGAGTCTCAAGTAGCTATTTTGCTCCCCGCATCAACGGCTGCTTACATTGTAATTTTCGCGCTCCAGTTAGCCGGCAAAACCCCTGTCATGCTCAACTGGACTTTGGGACCGCGCTACCTCGACGAAATGATGCGTTTGAGCGGTGCCAAAACAGCCATTTCTTCCTGGAAGTTTTTGGAAAAACTCTCCCATGTAGAATTTGGGAGTTTAATCGACCACTTAGAGCTTTTAGAGGACATCCGAGGAAAGCTGGGAATAAGAGCCAAGCTCAAAGGGCTCTTTTTATCCTTGCAGTCGCCTCAGTTTGTGCTGCGCGCTTTGCATCTCAACCATCTCGATGAAAACGAGCCTGCCGTTATCCTCTTCACAAGTGGCACGGAAGCATCCCCTAAGGGAGTTCCCCTTTCCCATAAAAACATCCTTTCTAATCAAAGATCCACAGTCCAATGCGTAGAGCTTCTTCCTACAGATGTTTTCTACGGCATACTGCCTCCCTTCCATTCCTTTGGATTTTCCATTGCAGGAACCCTGCCCATTTTATCCGGCATAAAGGTTGCCTTCTTCCCCGATCCGACAGACAGCTTTGCTTTGGCGGAAGGAGTCCAGAGATGGAAGGTCACCATGTTCTGTGGAGCGCCCAACTTCTTAAAAGGACTTTTTTACGCGGCAAAACGGGACGCTCTGCTCTCTGTTCGTCTATTCATTAGCGGAGCTGAAAAAGCATCTAATGAGCTCTACGAGTTCGTCGCAAGATTAAACACAAACGCAAAATTAGCCGAAGGCTACGGCATCACCGAATGCTCCCCAGTCCTTTCACTCTGTCGGCTGAATTTGCCACCAAAAGGCGTCGGCCATCTGCTCCCCGATATTGAAGCCTGCACGATCCACCCGGAAACTGCTGCTCTATTGCCAAAAGGCGAAGAGGGAGAGATCTGCGTGCGCGGCCCCAATGTTTTTAACGGCTACCTTGAAAACCCAAGATCGCCTTTCATCGAAATCGAGGGGAAAAAATGGTATCGAACCGGAGACATTGGCCACTTTGACAAAGACGGGTATCTCATTTTATCCGGAAGGTTGAAACGATTTACAAAACTCGGCGGAGAGATGATCAGCCTGGGCGCCATCGAAAATGTGTTAAACGAAGAACTTTTAAAGCAATATAAAGGGCCTGTAGATGCGCCCATATTAGCTGTTTGCGCAGATGAACGTCCAAATGCCAAGCCGGAAATCATCGTCTTTACAACGACAGACCTTACTCGCGAAGCTGCTAACGATATGCTAAATAATGCAGGCTTTAGCAGGCTGATTAAAGTATCTCAGGTGAGAAAAGTAGCCGAAATTCCCCTTTTGGGAACCGGAAAAACACACTATCGACAACTCCAAGCGTTAATCCAATGACACTCCATCTATTCAATACAGAGTCTAAAAATCTGGAAGAAGTCACATCCCGCCACGGGAACTTGATCAAAATGTATACATGCGGGCCTACGATTTACAATTTCGCCCATATTGGAAATTTTCGAACGTATGTATTTGAAGATCTTTTGCGCAGAACCCTCCAATTCTTTAATTTCAAAGTCGATCAAGCGATGAACCTCACAGACATTGACGACAAAACAATTGGCGGGGCCATCAAGCAAGGGATTCCCCTAAAAGAATTTACAACACCTTTTGGAGTCGCTTTTTTCGAGGATTTGAAAACGCTCAACATCGAAAAAGTGGAACACTATCCGGAAGCCACTGCTTACATCCCTGAAATGATCCAAATCATCGAAGATCTGATGAAAAAAGGGGTCGCCTATAAAAGTCCCAACGGAAGCATTTACTACTCCATCCAAAAATTCCCCTCCTATGGACGCCTCTCCCATCTTTGCATGGACGAACTTAAAATCAACGCGTCAGGAGACAATATCGCTGACGAATATGAAAAGGAAAACCTGTCCGACTTTGTTTTATGGAAAGCGTATGATCCTTGCCGAGACGGCGATATTTTCTGGGAGAGCCCCTTTGGCAAAGGGCGTCCGGGATGGCATATCGAGTGCTCTGCAATGGCGATGAGCTTGCTTGGAGAGACAATCGACATCCATTGCGGCGGCGTGGATAATATGTTCCCCCACCACGAAAACGAAATTGCCCAATCTGAAGGGTGCACAGGCAAAAAATTTGTCCGCCACTGGGTCCATGTAGAACACCTCCTCGTCGATCATAAAAAAATGTCGAAAAGTTTGGGGAATTTTTATACCCTCCGCGATCTTTTAGATAAGGGATATACAGGGTCTGAGGTTCGCTATCTTCTCCTCTCTATACACTACCGCTCGCAACTGAATTTTACTTTTGCGTCTCTTGGCGCTGCAAGATCGAGCTTACAGAGGATTGAAGATCTTATTGTTCGCTTAAAAGAAATTCAAGAAGAGCCCATAAAGAAAGCCCATGTCTTCGATGTCCTTCAAAAGGCAGAAATCCAGTTTAAAGAAAAACTTGGCGATGACATCAATATTTCTGCAGCGCTAGCTGTCCTTTTCGATCTGATTCGAGATCTCAACTCCCTTGCAGATCAAGGGTGCATCGGAAAAATGGAAGCGGAAGAGGCTCTTAAACTATTTAATGCTTGGGATACAGTGCTCGGCGTTCTTCCCCTTCACAAAAAAGAAGACGTTCCTCAAGAGATGCTCGAATTACTCCAGAAGCGAGAGATCGCTAGAAAAGCTAAAAATTTTAAAGAGAGCGACCATCTACGAGATGAAATTTCCTCTCGCGGTTATATCATTGAAGACACCCCAACAGGCGCGCGCCTAAAGAAGAAACTATGAGCCAAAAAGGGCATACGCCCGATGAGCGTTTTCTCATCAAACTCTGTGAATTATCGAATAAAAAGGGAGATCCCTTTCAAGTCATTGAATCGATTAAAGTGGCTAAGGAAATTGGATACAAAGAGACCGCTGTAAAAAACATCATCAACATGTTAGCGCAGACCAATTTTATTCAAAAAGTTGGCGACAACGCAGTCCGGCTCACAAAGAATGGCTACCAGTTTGTTCAAAATGAACTATACCGCTCGTGATTCAAGAATCGGCTTTTCGACGGGATTGAAAGCTGCCTTAAATCGATTAAAAAAAAGGGGGCAGTATCGACCTGAATACAGCCCCCTTTTTTTTAATCGATTTAAGGCGCTTTGAACCCGCCCAAAAGTCAATTCTTGAATTACGAACGGTATTTGAATGATTCCACTTGCTGAAAAATTCCGTCCCCAAACGCTTGACGATGTGATCGGACAACAGCATCTTGTGGGCGTAGATGGGTGGATCCGAAGAGTCATCAAAGCAGGACACCCCCTCTCGATTATTCTCTGGGGTCCTCCGGGATGCGGCAAAACAACATTAGCAAAAATCTACGCCTCTGCCTTTGACGCTGACTTTATCCCTTTTAGCCCGATATTCCAAGGCGTCGCGGATCTCAAAAAAACGATCCAAGAAAAAGAAAACCACCCCCTTTTCCGAAGACGGCTTGTCATCTTCGTTGATGAAATCCACAGATTCAATAAAGCGCAGCAAGACGCCTTTTTGCCTTACGTGGAAAGCGGACAAATCACCCTCATTGGCGCCACAACGGAAAATCCTTCCTTTGCCTTAAATAACGCGCTCCTGTCCCGTCTTCGAGTCCTGATTCTCAATCCTCTAAGCTTTGAAGATCTGTATACTTTGATCGAACGGTATGAAGAGAAAATAAAACAAAAACTCCCCATTACAGTAGATGCCAAGAAAACGCTCGCTTCATGGAGCTCCGGCGACGCCAGATACCTCTACAATATGCTAGAAGCGTTAAGCCTCTCCCCGCAAGATCAGACCCTTGAACCCAATGAACTTGGGAGTTGGGTGCAAAGAAAAGCGCCTCTATACGACAAAAAAGACGAGGGGCACTATAACCTGATCTCTGCGCTGCATAAATCGGTTAGAGGATCCGATCCTGACGCCGCCCTCTACTGGCTTGCACGCATGATGAACGGCGGGGAAGATAGACAATTTTTAGCGCGCCGACTCATCCGTATGGCATCGGAAGATATCGGCCTTGCAGACCCCAATGCCCTCTCTATTGCCATTGCGGCGGGCCAAGCGTTTGATCATTTAGGAGCTCCTGAAGGGGATCTTGCTTTAGCAGAGGCCGTTGTCTATCTTGCTTTAGCTCCGAAAAGCAATTCGGTTTATACCGCCTTTAATCAAGCAATCGAGGAGGCTAAAGCAAGCAATCATTTACCTCCCCCCAAAACAATCCTTAACGGCCCCACAAAGCTAATGAAAGAGGCGGGTTACGGAAAAGGCTATATTTACGATCACGACACGCCGAACGGTTTTTCAGGGCAAAACTATTTTCCTGAAGATAAACCGAGATCCACCTACTACGCTCCTCAGGAACGGGGATTTGAAAGGGATCTAAAAAAGAGGATCCTCTATTTCAGCAAACTGAGGGACGCGCTGTTCTAATTGAATATTTCGAAGTAGCTCTTCTCGACACTTAACATATTGATTATTTTGATAGTAATCATTCTTTGAATCTATCGGACCAAAAATATTTTTGTAACCTTGCTCTTGAAGTGGTTCTATATTCGTGCTGATATATGAATCAGTTGCTCGCTCTACTACAGAGCGAAAAAGAAAACTGTCAAATCCTTCTTCTGTACTGTGATTCAATTGTCCCATTGTTGAGGGAAGTCTATTTGGATTTTCAAAGACTCCCCAAATCTGGCAACTTTCGCTCGCACCTGTACAGCCCCAGGCCATCGCTTTGATTTTTTCTTTTTCACAAGCAAGCCAAACCTCCCTACCATTACGCCCATCACCAATCGATTCGAGCTTCACAAAACTCAAAAAGCTCTCAATTTGTTGATGCATATGATTAAAAATCTGCTGCATTCTCAGATCAAGTGCCTGCTTTTCCTTCTGTTCGGCTGTTACAAGCCACTCATGACCCGCCCTCAAAATGCGCTGACGATCTTTCTCTGAGCTTTGATGGAGTACGACATGACCCCCGGAAAGACGTTCTATCATAGGGCTTTTTTCTATAGCATAGAGCGATGAGGTTAAAGATCGTCCGACAACTCCGGATGGCAGTTGAACCGTGCGCAATAATCTAAAACTTGAGCACATCTTTATCATCACCTCTCCATATCTTAATCTTTAGTGGAAGACAATACAGACAACTGAGCATTAAAATCAAATTTTTAACTTGTCAAATACTTGATTTATCGACACGTTATCGACATAGTTAGTCTATGTAACAATACCGATAACGTGCCGATAAAATTTTCTCCCCTGATCCGTATTGAACAAGCGCAAAGCTTTGCAAAGATTGGGTTGATACCGGCTTTTTAGAAATCGTAGACTTTTCCAAGAAAAGCAGAAAATATCAGCTTTCTAAACAGTATAAAAAATTAATTTAATCGACATTCGCAAGACACAATATGATCATTCACGAGACCGACTGCCTGCATGTATGCATAAATGATGGTAGATCCAACAAAAGACATCCCCCGCTTTCTCAAATCTTTCGAGATCGCATCGCTAATTGTTGTTTTGACAGGGACCTCTTTGAAGGCGGAAAAACGGTTCACAATCGGCTTATTTTGGACAAACGCCCAAAGGTAGTTGGCAAAAGAGCCAAACTCTTTTTGAATGGAAAGAAAGACCATTGCGTTTTTTCGAGCGGAAAAAATTTTCAGGCGATTGCGGATAATCCCGGGATCATTTTGTAATTGGATAAGCTCTGCATCGGTCATTAAGGCTACGCGCTCAGGATTAAACCCGTAAAAAGCACTGCGATAGCCTTCTCGCCGCTTGAGTATCGTTTCCCAGCTAAGCCCCGCTTGAGCGCCCTCAAGGATCAACATCTCAAAGAGTTTCCGGTCATCATGAACAGGAACGCCCCACTCTCGATCGTGATATTCTGCGTAGAATTCTTTACCCGGGCCATCTCCAAAACAACGCATTATTGCCCCTCATGTTCCAATAGCCACTTTTTTCGAAACAAACCTGCGCTATAGCCGCCAAGCGTTCCATCTGCCAGAATGACCCTATGACAAGGAACGACAATCACAAAAGGATTTCTCCCATTGGCTAAACCAACCGCCCTACACGCTTTGGGATTTTTGATCATTGAGGCGATCTCTTTATACGATTTTGTCTTTCCAAAAGGGATCGTTTGTAAAGCGCTCCATACCTCTTTTTGGAAGGGGGTGCCGTTAAAACAAAGCGGAGTGTTGAAGGTAGTCAAATCCCCTGAAAAGTAGCGCTTGAGCTCTTCCTTGATCATCTCAAGGGGTTTTGTACTCCCCGTTACAGTTGTAAAATCCCCTTCTTCAAATCCTAAATAATAGAGCGCCCGATCATCTGCAACTGCATGCAGCATCCCAAGCGGAGTCTCTAGTATTGTCGATTTAAGCATGCTTAAATCGGCCTAAGATTTTTAGGCAAACGGCAGTTTTTAGGAAATCGCCAATGACAAAAGGAACCACGCCAAGAAGCAGGGCCTTACTAAACCCAACAAATGTTGAGAGGTATGCCGAACCGCATGCATAAATAATCAAAGTCCCCGCTAAAAAAGAAAGAGAATGTCTCACTTTTTTCTCGCTCATGTAGCCAACCACTATCGCAGCCATCAAGAACCCGATGATATAACCCCCTTTAGGACTGAGTAATGCAGCTAAAGTGGACGCCCCGCCTGCAAAAACAGGAAGGCCAATTGCCCCTTGCATTAAAAATCCAAGGACGGCAAGGCCAGCTCTTCTACTTCCTAGCAAAACGCTTAAAAGAAGGATCGTTTGGCATCGAAGCGAAATAGGGATCGGCGTAAAGGGAAGATGAATAGAAAACTGCCCCATCAATGAAATCAAAAGGCTAGACAGTACGACGAGAAGTACATCTCGCGCAAAAACGTTTTGTTTAGGGAAAGTAAGCGTTGCGTTCATAGAGAGCCTAAATTTTGAGTTAATAAATCTTCCCAGTCCACGCATGGAGATGCAAAATCGGGCTCCGCATGGGTAGACCAGCCGGGAATCGAAGAAATAAGCATAGCACCTCTTCTTTGTAAGTGAAGAAATTTCTCGTGGTCTGCGCTAATTTTTCGATTGTGCGAATATTTGCGATGAATGGATAGATCCCGAACAAGCGTCTTCAAACGAACCGCAAATGTTTGCGTAGTCGATGGAGTTGTTCTCCAATGGCAAGAAGGGGTTGTGAAAATCTGCGATTTGAGCCCTGCATACATGGGATAAAAATATTTATCCCGGTGGTCATACAAAGTGACATATTCAACACCCGGAACTTGAAACCCTTCAAGCAAAATATCGACCCATCCTTCTCGATGAAGATAATCATCTTCAACAAAATAGAGGATCGTCTCCGGGTGGATTTTAAGCTTAATGACGTGATCGAGCATTCTTAAAAAGGAGCCCGATTCGGTCCCCTCATCCATTAAAACCGGATCTTCTTTCGATACATAATGGGCGTGAGGCCCCTCTCCCGGCGCATCCAAAAAGAAGGTTAGATTTGCTTTACGTCGGGGGGTTGTGGCAAGTAAATTGGTATAGCAAAGCTCCCTCGAAAATCCGGGAAGTCGTTTTTTATGCATGCTTATTTTTGACAAAATGCAATGACGAGAAAACACTTCAATCTTCCCCTCATAGGGCACAGAAGGATGAATGTCTTGAGACGCAAACATGGGGAAAAATTTTTGCCACAAATTTTTCATAGAAGATTACGCACCTGCGCTAAAATGGACTTCCCTTCGGCGTGTGTGATTTTCTCTATCGCCTGATCAAGTGACGTCCAAATTCCATTTTGAATTTCGAGACTTTGTAACACAATGTCACCTGTTACCTCCACAAGAAAATAAGAGACCCTCTTTGACACTCTCTCCCCTTTGACAGAGAACTGATACTGTTCAATAAAAGGGTCTTTTCTCAGACAATTGACGGGATCTAAATTCGTCTCTTCTTTGAGCTCGCGAAACGCCGCCTCAATAGGCGTTTCTCCCTCTTCAGAATGACCTTTAGGAAAGCCCCAATAATGGCCTTTGTTGTGCTGGATCAAAAACACTTCCCAACACTCACCCCTCCGCCTCAAAGGAATAACACCAAACGACTCTTCATATTTCATGGATGGTACGGCGCAAAAACAAGGGTTGAATTATGCCCGCCAAAGCCAAACGAATTAGACAGGGCTACTTTTACCTTATGCGGTTTTGCCACATTCGGCACCAGATCAAAATCATTAGATAATGGCTCAGGGTTTTCAAGATTAATCGTCGGATGAAGCATCCCTGTTCGAATCGCTTGAATGGTAGCCACTGCCTCAAGACCGCCTGCAGCGCCAAGCGTATGGCCAATCATCGATTTCGTCGCATTGACTTTGATATTTTTTACATGCTCTCCAAATACTTCTCTCAAAGCATGCAGCTCGCAAAGATCTCCCGCTTGGGTAGCTGTCGCATGGGCGTTTACATAATTGACATCCGTCTTAGGAACACCTGCAACGCGAAGAGCGTCCTCAATGCATCGAGCAACGCCTTTTCCATCAGGTCTTGGATCGGTCATATGATGCGCGTCGCAGCTGATCGCACTGCCCAAGTATTCAGCATATATGGGAGCGCCTCTTGCTAAAGCGTGCTCGAGTGACTCTAAGAGGAGAACTCCGGCACCCTCCCCCATCACAAAACCATCTCTCCCTGTATCCCAAGGTCTCGACGCCTTTGTGGGCTCTTCATTGCGCGTAGATAGCGCTTTAATCGCAACAAAGCCGGCAAGGCCAATTGGGTTAATCGCAGCCTCAGCGCCGCCGCACAGCATGAGATCGGCTTTTCCGTCCCAAATTTGCTCTGCTGCCGCATGAATGGAATAGTTAGCTGTTGCGCAAGCTGTCGAAATGGAATAGTTAGGGCCCATAAACCCGGTGTCAATACCCAGTAGTGCCCCACCCATATTCGTGATGATATAAGGGACAAAAAAAGGAGTCAGTCTGCGATAACCCTTCGTTAAAATCGTTTCGACGCCATCGTAAAAGACGGTCATTCCGCCCATGCCTGAGCCGATGATGATCCCGGCGCGCGATTTATCTAATTTTTCAAGAGCCTCGCCTGTAAGGGATCCGCTCTCCAAAGCTTTTTTGCCGGCAACCATGGCGTAACGGATAAATGGATCTACCCTGCGAGCTTGCTTTTTATCCATATACTCGCCGGTATCAAAATTTCGAATCGCCCCGGCAAACCGGGTGGGATAGTCTGCGCAAGGGAATTCTTCTATCGGGACAATCCCGCTATCGCCCGCTAAAAGGCGGTTATAGAATTCCTCCACATCCGTCCCAAAACAGGAGACAATGCCCATACCTGTGATCACAATTCGTTTTTTTGCCATTGGCCTATCCTTACAAAAAAATCTTTCAACATTGCAAGCATAGCAAAAAATCCCCCTCCGATCAATTGCAATTTACTACAGATGAGCTCTACCTCCTATCGCAAAAAAAACCTTCTTAAGTCAAAAACCTCAAATATCTAAAAATCAACAATTTACGATTAAACGCAAACAACTCCAATTTTTATATTTAAATAATAAAAACAATAAATTATAATTAACATTACAACAAACAAATACAATATAATTTATGATACATTCCACATCTTTAATAGACCCTTCAACTCGATTTCGTGTTTGTTTACTCAAACAGGAAGATCAGGATTATATAATAAAGACCCTTCTCTATCCGTGGCAAGCGGTTGCTCTAATCAAGAGAAGCGCCGCAGGGATAACAGAGACGGAAAGACAGGTGTTTTTAACTTCATCCCGAATGGCATCAAGAATCGAATGTAGTGTAGATCAAGCGGACCTGAAGGATGATAAAACTTTTCTTTATTTATGCAGGGATCAGAATAACCACCCTCAAGCGATGGTTCTATTTGTTCAAGGCAAAAAATCTATCGAAGTCGACACATTGATAACCAATCCAAGAAACATTCGATCTGTGGTCAATGATTCAGAGAGAGAAAAAGTGAGAGGAGCCGCAACCTTTCTTCTTAACAAAGTCGAAGCATACGCAAGAGAGCGAAAGCTACGCGTTGAATTAACATATACAGATAATGCCAGAGGATTTTATACACGGAATGGTTATAGGGAAGAGCCATACAGACGTGTAGTCAAAACCGAAGAGAAAATTCAACAATTTAAATAATCTAAATGGCGCTTTTCTTTTCGACGAGCGCGCCCAAATGAGATGTGGCAAGAACGCAACTAAAAGCAATAAAAAGGGCAATCCCTCCTGCAAGGGGAGCTGTTGCAAGAACACTTCCTGAAATTTGGATGAGGGCAAGGGTCAAAAACGAACCACTCCCCCGCCCAAGCCTTGCGCACATCCCGTCGACAACCAACTTACCCTGCATTTTCTCAAGCGGAGGCAAAAGGACAAAGGAAATCTCCTTCGATGTATCAAACAATGTGTATTTCGCAGCACGAACCACGCAAAAAAAGATAGCGCCTAAAAAGACGAGAACTTCCAATTGCTGCGAAAGGCTCGGGTGCCAAATCGCAAAAAAG
The DNA here is from genome assembly GCA_964594545.1 of uncultured bacterium. Taxonomy (GTDB): domain Bacteria; phylum Chlamydiota; class Chlamydiia; order Chlamydiales; family SM23-39; genus DAIDHZ01. The sequence continues at coordinate 22,966 of CAZQNB010000008.1, forward strand.
AAAGCCCCTTCTGTGACAAGAAGACAAATCGGAGTCACTAAGGAAGCCACAACCCAACGGCATCTCTTCAAAAGATAGGGCGTAATCACAAGAGCGCTAATCGCAGTCAAAATCCCATTCCAGACAGACAATCTTCCCATGAAGTCGCAATAGTCTCTCGGGTCCGGAAATTTTTGCTTCAAAACATCGAGAAAGACAATCTCTCCCAAAGCGTAGGCGATATAATCAGCGATCGTCACCCAAGCGAGCAAAAGAAGGTAGCGGGATCTGCAGCAGATCAAAATACTCGACCAAACGGATAAAGGCTCTTCTTTCCTCGTTTCCTTTGCCTGTCCCATTTCACTTGTTTGCATAGGGTCTTTCGCAAAATGGCGCCATAAACAAGCAAAGAGCCACGCTGTCGCAAGGCTTAAAATAGCAAGCGCCCACATCAGAAGAGAGAGGGACTTTGTCCAGGAATGGTGCGAAAGGGTATCGGACGTACAAAGAGAGATTAGAGGGCCTGCCAAAATCGTCCCTACGCTTCCTCCCAACATCAACGGGGCATAAAAGCGCTTCGCATTTTCTAACGGGACATACTGGTTCACAAGGCCCCAAAAAAGGACTGTGAGAAGAGCAATTTTCCAAAGTTCTGCCATCACAAAGAAAATCATTGAAGCTGCCACAGGGATGAACGCTGCTAGGCCCGGATGGGTAAAAATTGTTTTACAATGGGGAAGTAGAGGGTAAATACCGATAGCAAAAAGGAGAAAGAAAGAGACAAACCCGGCTAAAACAGTAAAAAACACCCGTTGAATCGGATGGCGATTGAGGAGGTACGTCAAAAGAAGCGTCATGATCACAGCGCCCGGCATGGTGCCGCAAAGCTCAAACCAAGGGATCGCCCCGGCCCCGCCGCCTAAATCCGCAACAGCCAAAGCGTTGCGAGCGCTACGCAAAATCGTATAGCTAATATTTAAAAGACAAACGATCCCAAACATGAGAAAAAAAAGACGGCCGCTTGTAGAATCTTTTAGAAAAGGGATCTTCATACGGGGAAGGGAGTATATATAAAATATATCCAGATGGCAAGAATCTTGCATTTGTGCAAAAATGCAAGAAAAGCGCTTTGCCCTAACTGAAAGGATCCTATGATCATCGCCCTCTTCCCTAATGAGAAAAAGACCCAATCGTTTGATCTTGGGACTGAGATCCGAAAATTTTTAGAAAACAAAGGGATCACCGTTGTTGCTGAAGATGAAAAAGCAGCGCGTATTGGCGCAGAGCCTCTTTCCTCCGTGGATCCCCATAAAATTGATTTTATGATTGCCATGGGTGGAGACGGAACGCTCCTTCGAATCACCCATAACTTCCCCCATTTAGATGCTCCAATCCTAGGAATTAATCTAGGCCATCTTGGGTTTATGGCCGATGTCCCCGTTGCAGATATCTACGAGAGCCTCACAGATCTACTGGAGGGGAAATTTACTGTTGACAAGCGGGTTGCCCTTGAGGCAGAAATCGGGAAACAATCCCTCTACGCTGTCAATGATATCGTCATTCATAGAGCGCAAAATTATAGCCTCATTGAACTTTCAATCCATGTCGACAGGGTCTATATCAATACGTTTGTGGCAGATGGAATTATTATCGCAACACCAAATGGATCAACTGCCTACTCGCTCGCTGCCGGTGGACCAATTTTAAGCCCTTCCCTCAATGCTGTGGTCATCACTCCAATTTGTCCCCATACGATCTCTAACAGACCCATTGTGCTCACCGCAGACCATACAATCGAACTCCAATATTTAAGCCCTTACGATCCCATTGATGTGCGAGCAGACGGACTGAACGCAGCGACACTCCCCTCTATGCACACTGTGTCCATTAAACGATCTGCCAAAAATTTCAAGCTCGTGAATCTCGAGCGGCACGAATATTTTTCTACCCTTCGTTCAAAACTTGGATGGAGCGGAAAATTAAAATAGATCATAAAACAGTCAAAACTCTCGAAACAGAGCAAAGAAATAAAATCACTGAGATGGAACGTCGCGATCGTAGGATTTCGATTTTGCTGGCGCAGGGTTTGATTCACATATATTCGGGGAACGTCTCTCTGAAGCCTGTTGCATCCTACATGGATAATTGGTTAACCGATGAGGTGAATCGAGTTATGTCTGCATTTAGATCTCGACTCTAGCGCTCGCAAATAACCACTCTAGGCAAGAAGAAAATTTGATATTTCTTTGGTAGCTTAAGCGCGCCTCATCCACCCTCTTGATCACAGTGTTCAAGGGGGGTAATGAATATGAAGCGCACTCCCTATTAGGGATAAATAAATGGTGAGAGGGGACGCCCAATTTCCTTGCGTGCTGATCCCTATGCCACAATAAAAACGCAGAAAAAAGATGTTCTACATTTCTGTTTTTCTTGACCGGGTCTTCATCTTCAACTGAGGCCTCAATCTTCTCAAGCGCAAGGAGAAGTTTTGGATACAAGGGGGGTGTCTCTAAAAGTGAAAAGAGGGCCTCTTCTAGGGGCGGCTTGGTCGCAAGTTCAAGAGCTTTCCCAATCGACCCTTGCGCCATTTTTGCCCATTTTACGTCATGCCCTTGTGTCTTTAAAAACTCTTCAATCTCCTTTTCCGGAATCGATTGAAAATTCAAAAACACGCAGCGCGATCGAATGGTCGGGATCATTTCACTTGGATGCTCTGTGATCAGAATCAACGTCGTGTCGGGATTTGGCTCTTCTAACGTTTTTAAAAGCGCATTGGCAGACGCTGTTTGCATCCGATCTGCATCGTAAATGAGAAATACTTTGCCCGACTTCTCAAAAGAAGCGCTATGTACTTCATCAATCAAGGCACGCAAAGTTTCTATCGTATGCAGCCCAGTTTTCCCCTCAGGTTTAAAAGAGTGGAAATCAGGATGGGTCTCGATTTTAGGATTTACTGTCTTAAGCAAGATAGCTGCAAGCTCTTTCGCAAAAAGACTTTTCCCAATTCCTGAAGGGCCTGACAGCAAAATCGCGTGGGGAAGCGTATTATTTCGTATTGCTTTCGCAAAATAGGCTTTTACCCTCTCATTTCCCAAAATATGATCAAACATCAAAAGACCTCTTGCGTATTTTAGGGTTCGTCGATTTCCGAGATTATTTTGGCCGATTTTCCATTTTTTTTCGATGGGCAATATACGAATGTTGATATTACCCATCGAAAAAAATGAAAAATCGGCTCAAAAGAACCTAAATTGCGCAAGAGGTCTATACCGTTCGTAATTGAACAATCGGCAGGAACGAGTCTCCAGGTTCAGAAAGATTTTTAACCACAGAGATAGATACCACAGAGGCGGGGATGCCCCGCGCCCCAAAGAGAAGAAGATTTTCTGGGGTGCGGGACATCCCCGCCTCTGTGGTATCTATCTCTGTGGTTAAAAATAATCTCCAAAACCGATTCTTCAATCACGAGCGGTATATAACCTCGAAAGCAAGAGATTAAGAGCCTCTTGATAAACCCGTTCTTTGGGAAGCGAGGCATCAAGGATTTTGATTCTTTGAGGAGCATCGAGGGCAAGCTCTAAATAGGCATTGCGTATTTTGGTATGAAATACGAGCCCTTCCTGCTCGATTCTGTCTTGAGCTCTAGATCTTTGTACTCTGCTCATGCCAAGGGCCGGGTCGATATCGAGATAAAAAGTAAGATGGGGCACCAAACCTTCGGAAAAAAATAGGCAAGCCTGCGCTACCCCTTCTTTACCGAGCCCTCTCGCAATCCCTTGATAGGCAATGGAGGAATCGTTAAACCGATCGCAAAGAACGATTTTCCCCGCATCTAAAGCAGGCAGGATCACTTCTCTGATGTGTTGCGCGCGCGAGGCTAAAAATAAAGAAAGTTCCGCAAAGGGAGAAACTTTTTCCTCCCGAGTCTCTAAAAGAAGGGAGCGTATCTGCTCCCCAATCTTTGTGCCGCCGGGCTCGCGGGTTTTTAAAACAACATGACCGCTTGCGGTGAGGTTCCGGAAAAGGCTATCGATGAGCGTTGTTTTCCCCGCCCCCTCGCCCCCTTCAAACGTGATCAAGAGGCCTTTTTTTCTCATACTTCGATGTCAACAGCTACGGCTTCAATTTTTTGAGCGCCCACAACGTAGTCTTTTTCCTCTTTCAAATTCACAAGGCGAACCCCCTGCGTCGATCTTCCCATCACCCGAACATCGGTCATGGGGATTCTCACCGCTTGGCCCATCTGCGACATGAGTAAAACGCTATCTTGATCTGATACGCTAAGAGCTGCTACCACAGATCCGTTTCTCTCTGAAGTAATGATCGAACGAACGCCTACGCCGCCCCGATTTGTCTGTCTAAAGTCGTCCACATTCGATCTCTTTCCATAGCCGTTTTCACAAACAACAAGGATCGTCTGATCGGGAGTTACAACTTCACAGCCCACAACGATATCTTTATCATCTTTGAGCGTAATGCCGCGAACGCCACGAGCGACCCTGCCGACTCCTCGAACAAGCGATTCATCAAATCGAACGGCCATACCGCTACGAGTAAAGAGCATCACCTGTTGCGACGGATGCGTAATGCGAGCCGCAATCAGCTGATCCCCCTCGTCGATATTCAACGTGAATACGCCGGATCTTCTCGGATTGCTATACGCACCGATTTCTGTCTTTTTCACGACACCTTTAAGCGTCGCAAGCAATATACTCGAATCGCCTTCGAAATTACGCATGCGCAAAATCGCGGCGACTTTTTCATTTTCTTGGATATCCTCAAGCAAATTGATGATCGGACGTCCTTTCGTGCGTCTGCCCCCTTCCGGAATCTGCCAAACTTTTGTCCAATAGCATCTTCCAAGCGTTGTGAAAATAAGGAGATAGTCATGCATTGAAGCGACGTAAATATTTTTCAATACGTCCGCTTCTTTCTTCATTTCCATCCCAATCACACCTGCGCCTCCGCGTCTTTGCTCGCGGAAGGTGTCAATCGGCATTCGCTTGATATAATCGTCATCCGAAATCGTGATCACAACCTGTTCATCCGCAATGAGATCTTCCATCTGGAACTCCCCTTCTGCGGCCATAATTTTTGTCTTTCTCTCGGCTTTGTGATTTTTTCGGAGCTCTTCAAGTTCGTCGCGAATGATTCCTCGGACTAACTCTTCAGAGGCCAAAATCGCTCTGTAATGAGCAATTTTCTGTAAGAGATCATTATATTCAGCTTGTATTTTTTCAGCTTCGAGGCCTGTGAGCTGATAGAGACGAAGATCTAAAACGGCGTTAGATTGTTTTTCAGAAAGAGAAAAACGACCCATCAATTCGGTTCTTGCAGCATCCCGATTGGTCGAGCCCCTAATAACTTTGACCACTTCATCGAGATGATCGAGCGCCTTTAAATACCCTTCTAAAATATGGGCTCTTGCCTCTGCTTTATTTAATTCAAATCTAGTCCGTCTACGAATCACTTCAATGCGGTGGTCAATCCACGAAGTCATGAAATGTTTAATATTCATGGTGCGAGGAAGGCCCTTGTCGAGCGCAAGCATGTTGCAGCCAAAAGTGATTTGAAGATCGGTATTTTTATAGAGCTGATTAAACGTTACATCGGGGATCTCTCCGCGCTTGAGCTCTAAAACAACCCGAAGTCCGTCTTTATCCGACTCATCGCGAATATCTGAAACGCCTGTGATCACTTTTTCATTGATCAATTCTGCAATGCGCTCAATCAATCTCGATTTGTTCACGTTATAAGGAACTTCATCGACAACGACCTGCTGACGGCCGTTGGGCATATCTTCTACTCTCAGCAACGCGCGGACCATTAATTTTCCACGCCCGGTATGATACGCCTCTTTAATCCCTCGGTAACCGCAAATAATACCGCCTGTTGGGAAATCAGGGCCCGGCATCACTTTCATAATCTCATCAATGCTGACTGTTCTATCACCCAGAACCAAAAGTGTTGCGTTGATCAGTTCAATAAGATTGTGAGGCGGAATATTTGTCGCCATCCCGACTGCAATCCCGGAAGATCCGTTGCAAAGTAGGTTGGGGAATTTCGCCGGAAAAACAGTGGGCTCAGTCTTTGTCTCGTCATAGTTTGGAACGACATCGACCGTATCTTTATCGAGATCTTCCATCAACGCCATGGCTGCGTGGGTCAAACGAGCTTCCGTATAACGCATTGCGGCGGGTGGATCTCCGTCAATGGAACCAAAGTTTCCCTGACCGTTGATGAGGCAATAGCGCATGACCCAATCTTGGGCTAAACGAACAAGCGTTGGATAGATCACCGATTCGCCGTGCGGATGGTAATCCCCGGATGTATCCCCGGAAATTTTCGCACACTTACGGTGTTTAGCGCCCGGAGATAAATTCAATTGCCGCATCGCATAAAGGATCCTTCTTTGCGACGGCTTTAATCCATCGCGCACGTCAGGCAGAGCGCGGGAAATAATAACGGACATCGAATAACGAAGGTAACTCTCCTTCATTTCTTCTTCGACATTGCGAGGAACTATGATTTCATCTTTCGTATACGACATATTTATACATCCAAGTTCTTAACGGATAGAGCATGCTGCTCGATGAAACGGCGGCGAGGTTCAACTTCCTCTCCCATCAACATAGAAAACATTCGGTCAGCGGCAATCGCATCGGGTAGAGTCACTTTAACTAAAGTGCGCATTTTGGGATCCATCGTTGTTTCCCAAAGCTGGTCCGCGTTCATTTCCCCAAGACCTTTGTAGCGCTGTACTTCGACACCTTTGCGTCCATTCACACGAACCGCATCGATCACCTCGCGCAAATTATGCAGAGGTGTAGATCGATTCCCCTCTTCTAAAAGATCATAGAGAACGCCATTTGCAATCACATACTGTTCAATATGGAGTCCAAATGTGCTCAATTTTTCATTTAAAACAACGATCCTACTCGGATCATAGAGTTCAACAAACCCAAGTGATTTGGGAACAAAATTTTTCATCTCTTCTGTAATTTCTTCAGGAGGGATCGAAGCTAAAGTCTCTTCATGGATCCGCTTTTGAATTTCTTCATTTTCATTTTTCAATGCAATCAGAGCTTCTTCCGAATGGACATATTGGAGTTTATCGCCCAAAGCCACCTGAAATTGGGGATACTTATCTCCGATTTTCTCTGCCACAAAGTCTCTAAACGGAACCCCTTTTCTTTCGATGGCCCCAATAAAGGACTCCACTTCCAAGATAAGATCCATGAGTTTTTCTGTTGTCTCTTTATCCAATGAATTTTCAGAGCCATTGGGTCGAAGTAAAATATCGCTCACACCCAATCTTAAGAGATACTCATCCATCTCCCTTTCTGAGTGGATATATTGGCTCACCTTTTTTCTTGTGACTCTAAAAAGTGGAGGTCTTGCAATGTAAATATAGTTATGTTCAATCAAAGCCGGCATATGGCGGTAGAAGAATGTCATCAGAAGCGTTCGAATATGAGATCCGTCGACGTCGGCATCCGTCATGATGATGATTTTATGGTAGCGCAGTTTCGCAAGATTGAAATTTTCAATCCCGATTCCGCAGCCAAGAGCCGCAACCATCGAGCCGACTTCGGTATTTTGCAAAATCTTCTGCAATCTTGCTTTTTCTACGTTTAAAATCTTACCGCGGATAGGCAAAATCGCCTGGAATCTTCGGTCGCGCCCCATCTTCGCAGAGCCTCCCGCAGAATCCCCTTCAACAATATAGATCTCGCAAAGAGCCGGATCCCTCTCTTGGCAATCCGATAACTTTCCCGGCAACCTCGCGCCATCGAGCGCTGTTTTGCGTAAAGTCAACTCTCTTGCCTTCTTTGCAGCCTCTCTTGCTTGCGCTGCGATAATCGCTTTTTCAGCAATTAATTTGGCAATCGCCGGATTCTCATCGAGAAAAACAGTAAGTCCTTCGCCCACAATTGTTTGGACAATACCAGCGACTTCACTGTTTCCCAGCTTTTGCTTTGTCTGCCCTTCAAATTGGGGATTGGGAACTTTGACAGAAATCACGGCAGCAAGACCTTCTCGCATATCATCGCCGCTGATGGCAATTTTATCGCTTTTAACAAGCGTATGGCCCTTCATAAAGTTATTCAGGACTCGGGTCAAAGCGGTCGAAAATCCGGTCAGGTGAGTTCCTCCCTGACGCGTCGAAATGTTATTCACGTAGGTAAACATTGTCTCTATATAGGTGTCGTTCCATTGCATGGCAACTTCCACCTCAATAGGACCATCGATCCCTTCTTTCACGGCGTGTAAATAGATCGGCTTTGGAAAGAGGGGAATTTTCCCTTCGTTGAGATAGGAGACAAAGGAAGAAAGACCGCCTTGATAATTAAACCGAACCGGTTCCTTATCGAGGGTTCTTTCGTCTTGGAAAACAATTGTGATCCCTTTATTTAAAAAGGCGAGCTCTCTCAAGCGTTTGAGCAATACATCGTAATCGAAATGGGTCACTGTAAAAATCGTATCATCCGGCCAAAAAGAAACTTTAGTTCCGCGCCGCGTTGTTTCTCCGAGCTTTTTCAGTGCGCCTTGCGGCTTTCCTCTTTCGAAAGTCATCTCATAGACATGACCTTGTTTGTAGACAGTGGCAACGAGCTTTTTGGATAATGCGTTTACGCAAGAGACGCCGACGCCATGAAGACCGCCGGAGACTTTGTACGTACTTTTATCGAATTTTCCGCCCGCATGAAGGATCGTCATGACCACTTCAAGAGCTGTGATTTCGCGTCCTAACTTGAGGGATTCCTTATCATGCTTTTCCACCGGAATTCCCCTGCCATCGTCTTCAATTGTGGCGCTTCCGTCTGCATGCAAAGTCACTGTGATTAATGTACAAAAACCGGCTAAAGCTTCGTCAATACTGTTATCGACTACCTCGTACACTAGCTGATGCAGTCCATTTGCGTTCGTATCACCGATATACATGCCGGGGCGTTCGCGCACAGCTTGTAATCCTTCCAAAATCGTGATTGAACTTGCATCGTATTTTTTTTCGTCACTCATCGTCGTCATGCCTTTTCCTTCATCTACTTTAACCAATGCGAAAAACGATATCTCGTATTTGAAACTTTGTTTGCAAAGCTTTAACGAGCCGACCCTTTTCATGCTGGCACAGCAAAGCATATAGTGTCGCACTTTTTACCTTGATGGTCAACACCCCATTTTTTAAATGGAGAGGTTGCGTAAGCCGTGCCATTTTTTCACCCATCAAAGTAAACCACATTTGGAATACAAGTTCCTGCTCGTCACCGCTTTTCCCGGCAATATCAATCAATATTTGCGGCAATAAATCGCTAATTTTCTTGCCTGTCGGAACAGTCCCGTCAAAACCTCTTTTTGTTCGCAGATTCATAGGTCTAAACTAGTGAATATGAGTTAAAACCACAAGACTTTTTATACACAAGGTGACTCAAAAGCTGGCCGGTAGGAGGGTTCAAAGCGTCGAAAATCGATTAAAAAAAAGGGGGCAGTATGAATGAATACAGCTCCCTTTTTTTTAATCGATTTATCGACAGCTTTCAATCCCTCCTACCGGCCAGCTTTTGAGTCACCTTGGGTATATCAGAAAAACAGATTACTCACACCCCAAGCGATCACGAAGTAGATCGTCATCGACAGGAAGTCGTTGAAAGCAGTCACAATCGGCCCTGCAGAAATCGCAGGATCAACGCCGATGCGCGCAAAGAATAAAGGAGAAAATACGCCCAGAAGCGTCCCCGCAAAACATCCCCCGATCAAACCAAAACAGACAATGGCCGATACAGCAATAGGTGTAGTGGATGCAAGAGCCCCTCCACTTAAAAGATCGAGAAGGTACACAATGATCCCGCTGCTCACACCAAAGATAGTACCTGTGAAAAGTCCACTAAAAAATTCTTTGACAATCGTCTCTTTTCGACTTCCTGCAGAAAGACCCCCTACCGCCATGATCCGGATGAGAACAGTACTGCACTGAAGACCGATATTGCCCGACATCCCGGTAATCAAAGGGACAAAGAAGAGAGCAAAAGTTAAAACGCCCCCCTCGTACTTTTCAAAGGAAGACATTACCCCGACGTTTAAAAGTCCCGCCACGAGAGTCACAACAAGCCAAGGAGCTCGCGTGACAAATCTGCGAAGGATCGAGTCATGTGAAGTAAATTTTTCATTTGTACCCGCCATCCTCGCGATCGTCTCATCAGTCATGTCCTCCATGGCCTCAACGACATCTTCATGAGCCACCACACCGACAAGATAATTATCCATATCGACAACAGGGAGAGATGAAATTTTATAACGCTCAACTAGGTCGATTACCTCTTCCCGGGTCGCATCGGCAGTCACCTTATGCAAGACAGGGCGCATCACCGTCCGGAGGGGCGTTGGGGCAGGGTTAATCATCATGTTACGAGCAGGCACATACCCTTGCAGCTCGCCCGCGTGATTCAAAATAAATATACCTTTCGTGAAATCAATCCGGGGATTATCGCGGATGTAGGCTGCCGCCTCTCCAATGGTCATATCCATCGTGAAGGCGAAGAATTCGGAGGTCATAAGACGCCCGGCGCTCTTCCGATCGTGCTTTTTCAGCTCGCGGATCCGACCTGCCCTTTTAGAGTCGATCAACTCCATTAGCCTGCGAAAACGCCTTTCCGGCATATCTTCGACAAGCCAGACGGCCTCATCTGTAGGGACCCTTTCAAAAACGGCCTTTAACTCCACATCATCGAGCTCCCGAAAGAGGGCTGTTCGCGTATCGCTATCTGTATTGACAAGAAATTTGATCTTCGCGTCCCGATTGGGAAGATTTTCATATAAAACAGGACGGACATTGGGGGGAAGGTGGGAGGCTGCGTAGGCTAAGTCGATAGGAGAGTGCTCGCACGCGATCTTGACGATATCATGCAATCTAAATTTTGAGGTTTGTTTATGAAAGGCTTTTTCGAGCTTTTCTTTCAACAAATCATCGATCTGCCCAGTCTTGGATTCAAGAAGGGTGGACTCTGATTTTTCTAGTTCTTCTGCCCCATGGTTTTCCATGAATTCCCTCATCTCTCGCATATTATAATAGGTCATAATTTTGCTTTAAAGCAAGCTCCAAATACGAATATACCGAACATACCTCAAGAATTAGCCTTCTGATGAAAAAAACTGGGTGGGCAGCACAAGAAAAATAGCAGGATTTTAGGATGGTCAGGATGAAGGCAGTTATTTTTTTATCCTGTCCAAACGCCGATTCTTCAATCGCGAGCGGTATACATTCTTTGAGGGGTCTATCAAAAATCGGCTCAAAAGAACCCGAAAATCGACCGACACTTATAAGTGGGATAGCTTCTTCTGTAGCAATTAATTCCTCCACAGTCTAAACTTACCTCCAATATGCAAGACCCAAATAAGATTCGAAATATCGCGATTATCGCACACATTGACCACGGGAAGACAACCCTTCTCGACAATCTTCTAAAACAATCAAAAATTTTTAGAGATAATGAAAAAGTCCCTGAACGTGTCATGGATAGCTATGACCAAGAGCGGGAGCGGGGCATTACTATTTTCGCAAAACACACCTGCGTGTATCACGACGACTACAAATTCAATATCATCGACACCCCCGGCCACGCCGACTTTTCCGGCGAAGTAGAGCGGGTCCTCGGTATGGTCAATTGCGTTCTCCTTCTCATCGATGCCCAGGAAGGGCCGATGCCGCAAACTCGATTTGTCCTTTCCGCTGCATTAAAAATGGGTCTTCGTCCGATCGTTGTTCTCAACAAGATCGACCGCCCTCACGCAGCCCCTGACCGCGTTTTAAACCAAGCCTTCGATCTTTTCCTAGAACTTGGCGCAAACGACGAGCAGCTCGACTTCTCCTATATTTATGCATCAGGCTTTAACGGCTATGCGATCGCAAAACTGGGCGACGAACCAAAAGACCTTACCCCCCTCTTTGATCTCATCATTAAAGCAGCACCGCCGCCACCTGGAAATTTGGAGCTCCCATTCCTTTGTCAAGCAGTGACAATTTCATACGATGACTATGTCGGAAGACAGGCTTGCGGACGAATTTTAGAAGGGAAAATCGCAAAAGGCGACACGATCGTTCGGGTCGATCGAAACGGCAATCACACAAACCACAAAGTCATCAAAATCGAAGGACATTTGGGCCTTAAGAAAATTGAAATTGATGAAGCCGGCGCAGGTGATATCGTAGCCATTTCAGGGATTCCCGAAGTGGAAATTGGCGATACTCTATCCGATCCAAAACAAATCGTTCAATTGCCTCCGATCACTCTTGCAGAACCTACTGTGTCTGTCGAGTTTCTCGTAAACAATAGCCCCTTTGTCGGTAAAGACGGTAAGCACGTCACGATGAATAAACTCCGAGAAAGATTGATGAAAGAGAAGCGCGCCAACATTTCTTTGAAAATCGAAGAAGTCGCAGGCCGTGATGACGCGATTCGCGTGTGCGGCAGAGGCGAGCTCCATTTGGCTGTGTTGATCGAAGCGATGCGTCGAGAAAATTTCGAGATGTCTATATCTAAGCCAAAAGTCATCACGAAAATGGTCGATGGCGCTGTGTATGAGCCGATGGAAAGAGTCCATGTTGAAGTGCCTGAAAACTTTTCCGGTACCGTCATTGAAGACCTTTCGAAGAGAAAAGGGGAGATGCAATCTCTCTCAACATCTGAGCACGGCCTTACAACAATGCAATTCCTCGTCCCAACGCGAGGACTGATGGGCTATAGAAACGATTTCCTCACACGAACATCAGGGCTTGGCATTCTTACGTCAATCTTTGATAGCTTTGCTCCATGGAAAGGTGAACTTGCCGGTCGAATCCGAGGAGTTCTCATCTCCAATGGCAGCGGAAAAGCAAACGGCTACGCGCTCTTCAATCTCCAAGAAAGAGGATCTCTCTTTGTGAATTCCGGAGATGAAGTCTACGAAGGGATGGTTGTTGGAGAATATTCTCGAGACAACGATCTCATCGTTAACGCAACGAAAGCAAAACAGCTCACCAACGTTCGGGCAGCTGGAAGCGATGAAAACATCATCCTTACGCCTCCGAGAAAGTTCACATTAGAGCAAGCGATCGATTATATCGCTGACGATGAACTTGTCGAAGTGACGCCGAATTTCATCCGTCTGAGAAAGATTTACCTGACGGAAAACGAAAGAAAACGAAGCGGAAAATAACACTATGTTTTTAGCATTCATCGCTACATTGACTCTTGCGACAGCCCCATTTTCTGAAAATGTGCATTCAAAAGAGCTCCAAACAGTTCAAAGCTACCATCTTGACAGCCAAGAGGGTCAGATGACATTTTTAGAAGAAAAGCTCACTCCCTTCATTATGGAAATCGAACAATTAAATAATGAAATTCAAACTTTGAGCAAGGCTCTTTCTGAACTTGACGAAAGCCGCGGGGAAGAGATTTTAGACCTCTATAATCAGCTGGGTGCGAAAATGGAGATCATGTCAAAAAACCTCCCTATTCTAGAAAATATTATTCACCTTGAGTCTGATCTCGAGCAGATCGAAGAAATCCTTGAGAAAGCATCTCCTCTGACAACGTCTGAAGAAGATGTTTTAAAGCGACTCGCAACACTCTGCGATACTTTAGACGCTTTACATCCACAATGAAGAGGATTTCCTCAGTCATTTTTATATGTATTTTGGTTGCGATTTCCATCGTAGCCTATAAAAAAAGGGAGAAACTCTCCCTTTTTTGTTCTATCCACAGCTCGAAACCTGCATGGGTAGAGCACCAAATCAAAAAAGACTTTGTCGATTTTAAGTCCCATGGGATTTCAAAAGAAGCTCTAGACACCACATTTGCACAGATAGAAAGCCATCAGCTTCTTGTTTATCGATACCGAGTCATCGATGGGCAAATTTACCGTATTGGGAAGAAAGATGACAGATCAACGATTTTTGAAAAGATTTTAAGACGGATTGGATATAGCGCGCGTTTGCCCAATGTTGATTTTCTCATCTGCATGATGGATGGAGTGCCGGAAGTTTATGTTCCAAGTGATTTTTACCTCGTTAACGATCCCAAACTTCAAGCGCCTCTTCTTGCTTGGGCCAAAAAAGAATGGGCTCCAAAAATCGTTCTTATCCCTGATGTTTTTACAACACTGAGGGATTCTTGGAAAAGTCGAGTCAAAGAAATTGAAAAAAACTTTCAAGAAATTCCCTGGGAAAAACGGATTGAACGCGCGTTTTGGAGAGGAACAGCAAGCGACAAGATTTATACACTTGAAAATTACAAATATAAGCCTAGGTTTCTCCTATCAAAAGCATCTCTCACACATCCAACAAAAGTAGATGCAGGTTTTATCAATACAAACAGCGAGGATTTCACAAAGTTATTTCAAGAAATGGGGCTTTATAAATCCTACGCATCCGTTACCGAACATCTCGCCTATAAATACCTTCCCGTTCTCGATGGGTGGATGTGCACCTATCCGGGCTTCCAATGGAGGCTTTATTCCGGCTCGCTTACGCTCAAACAAGAATCCGACGAAGTGCAATACTTCTATTCCGCCTTAAAACCGTATGTCCACTATGTGCCCATCAAAAATGACATGAGCGATTTAATCGAAAAAATCAATTGGGCCATGAACAATGATGCTAAATGCAAACAAATCATGCAAAACGGGCGCGCCTTTGTAGAAAAAAACCTGATGCTCGATTCAATCTATTCTTATTTTTATTGGGTCTTAAAAAATTATGAATCTCTCCAGACTTTTGATGTTCGAAAGTTAAAAGAAGAAACAGAGCAAAATCCAAAATGGATTCGCGTATACCGCTCGTGATTAAAGAATCGGCGGTATAAAAACAGATATTGAATTTTTTAGTCGAAGAGAAGAAAATCTCGAGCACGAGGTTAATTCCCAATGACATCAAAGAGACTCCAACAATTCTCCATGTGGCTTTTAGCGGCCCTCATATTTTGGATGCCGCTCGAGCACAAATACCACAAAACCCTGCGCAAATTTTCTAAAACTCTCATCCCGGAAGGGGTCATTATCCCTGAGGCAATTGAGACAAAAATCTACTTTTATGCATCAGATATCCTTGCTATTTTCCTCCTTTTCTCTCTTGTCTTTGCTTTTAAAACACAGCTTCGAAAGATCTTCACAGAAAAACATGTCCTGCTTCTCTGGGTATTCTTTATCAGCGCGCTTATTTCCATATGGCTCTCCCCGCTTTACTTCTACTCTGTTATCTATACAAGACTCCTCCAAATCCTAACATTCATCATCCTTTTCTGTTTTATCACGCAAACGCCATATACCGAAAAAAAGACCCCGTTCTTCCTCTCTATTTTTGTAGCGACAGCTCTTCTGCAGTGCGTGTTTGCTTTGATTCAATACTTTACACAAGAGCCCCTAGGTCTTAGAGTTTTCGCAGAATCCACAGACACTCCTGCCATATTCTCCATGCCAAACGGGAAAAGATGGCTTCTCGATCATCTTTTCCACTACACCTCTCCAAGTACTTACATAAAGCGGGCCTCAGGAACATTAACGCACAGCAATATTCTCGGCGGTCTTTTGATGATCTCCTTAATTAGTACATACTCTCTTATTGCAAATGCCTCAAAAATTTGGATCAAAAGGATGTTGAGCGCCTCTTTAATCCTTCAATTCTTTTGCTTATGCCTTACCTTCTCTAGATCAGCTTTTTTTGGGTGGATCATCGGTTCGTCCGTATGGTTTTGCTGGGCCTTCTTTAGCCGCAATTTTAAATCCTGCGCCTTTGTATTAAAATCTACTCTTCTCGCGATCTCTCTTTGCTCCATCCTCCTTTTTGAGCAGTTGCTTCACCGAGGAGGGATTATGAATTATAACACACTTGTTCAAAATTCTGACCTCATCCGGACAAATGTCCACAGCACAGCGATCCAAATGATTGAAGATAGCCCTGTTTTTGGTGTTGGATTCCAACAGTTTGCAGCTTCCTCATCTTCTTACGTTTCATCCGGCGCCGAAACGCCCCTTGCGCACAATGTTTTTCTCCTCATTTGCGCCGAAATGGGAATCATCGCTCTCGTTGCTTTCGTAGGATTTATTGCGCTCATTCTCTATCAGGCAATAAAAGCGCCCTTTACCCCCACTCTCGCATCGCTCCTTTCCATTTTTATCGCATTTCTCTTCATCAGCATTTGCGATTTTTATCCGATCAACCTCCAGGAGGGGAAATTGATGTTCTTCATTATAGCCGCTCTACTCACCGCAGAAATACACGGAAAAGATAGAGCTTTAAAGAGAGCTCTTGAGGTATCTTAATTCTATGCAAAATATGACGAAAGACAGCTGGAAAATGTTCGATAAAATCGCATCTACGTACGATCAGATCAACCGCATATTATCGTTTGGCATGGACAAAAGCTGGAGAAAGAAAGTAGCCCTTAACCTACCTTCCAAAAAAAACCTCCGCATTTTGGATCTCG
This sequence comes from uncultured bacterium, assembly GCA_964594545.1. Taxonomy (GTDB): domain Bacteria; phylum Chlamydiota; class Chlamydiia; order Chlamydiales; family SM23-39; genus DAIDHZ01. The sequence continues at coordinate 39,405 of CAZQNB010000008.1, forward strand.
CAACGGGCACGGGAGATCAGCTCCTTTCCCTTTTTGAACACGGAGCTTCTATCCAAAGAGCGTCCGGAATTGATCTAGCAAAAGAAATGCTCATGATCGCAAAAGGGAAACTATCTTCAAAAATCTACAAAGATAAGATCGATCTTATCTGCGCGGACGCCCAAAAGCTCCCCTTTGCAGATAACACATTTGATGCGGCAACATTTTCATTTGGCATACGAAATGTCCCGGATCCCTTAAAATCCCTACAAGAAATCTACCGCACCTTAAAACCCCAAGGTAAATGTTTAATCCTCGAATTTTCGCTCCCGCCAAAGCCGATTCGGGGCTCCTACCTTCTCTATCTTCGCTACATTTTGCCTCGTCTCGGCAACTTCCTCTCCAAACAAGCAACGGCCTACACGTACCTCAACAAAACAATTGAATCATTCCCCTCCGGAGATGCGTTTGCAAGCCTCATGAAACAAGCCTACTTCCATAAGATCACCCTTCACCCAATGGCTTTAGGCGCTGTGACTCTCTATATCGGCACTAAACCATGAACATCTATTGGCAAGATGCTGATGGATCTGTGCCGCCCATGGATGCAATCTTTGGATGGGTCCCTTTTTCCAAAGATTTTTTTCTCCCCAAAATCCAATCAGTCAAGAGAATAAAAGAACTCCCTCCCCCCACAAAACCAATACGAGTCATTCGCAAAACGTTTCTTCCCAATAAAGATCTCTGGCGCGAAAACGTTTTAAAAGCAAAGCTTGCCCTATCACAAAATGCATTGCAAAAAGTCGTCTTGGCAAGAGTTGTTACTTTAGAATGTGAAACCGCTCCCGATCCTTTTGCTGTAACTGCAAAACTCCAAATGAATGCCAAAAACTCCACTGTATTTTGTTATGCTTTTGATGATATGGCCTTTTTAGGCGCCTCTCCCGAACTCCTCTTTTGTAAACAAGAGCAAACAATTCACACAGAGGCAGTGGCCGGAACTATCCGAAGAGGACACTTTGCTGAAGAAGACTTACTATTAGAAAAGGAACTTCTCTGCTGCCAAAAATCGCAGAGCGAAATTTTTCCCGTCATCGACCATTTAAAGAAAAACCTCCCCTCCCTTTCTTTCTCTCCTCTCTATGTAAAGAAAACGCCAAACGTGCAGCATCTATGCGCAAAAGGAGAAGGCCCTCTTAAAGACAGCCTAGAAACCCACGAAATCATCAACAAAATCCACCCAACGCCTGCGCTTTGCGGCGTTCCAACCAATGCTGCGTTTACCTTTATCAAGCAAACAGAACCCTTTGAGCGAGGTCTTTATGGAGGCGCTCTTGGATGGACATCGCCCCAGAAATCAGTATGGATCGTCGCCATTCGATGTTGCCTAATTCAGGGAAAGACCGTCAAACTCTATACAGGCGCCGGAATCGTCCCCGGATCCAATCCCGAAGATGAGTGGGATGAACTCAATCATAAGATGGGACTCTACAAGGAGATCTTTTGTGGACTGTGCTAAATGGATCATCGACCAGCTCATATTGCAAGGAGTAGATCAGTTCTGCATTGCGCCCGGCTCTAGATCCGCGCCTTTAAGCCTTGCAGCCGCAAATCACCCGAAAGCAAACATCACAGTCCACTATGACGAAAGGGGCATCGGTTTTTACGCCTTGGGCTATGGCAAGGCCAAAAAAAAACCATCCGCCATCATCACAACCTCGGGAACCGCCGTCGCAAATCTGTACCCGGCCGTCATGGAAGCATTTCATAGTCACACTCCCCTCATCGTACTTACCGCAGACCGCCCTCACGAACACAGAGACTGCGGCGCAAATCAAACAACAGACCAAATAAAACTATTCAATAACGTCATTCGGATGCAAACAGATTTGAGCCCGCATCTCGATGAAAAAACAGTCCGTTCCATCACAGCCCACGCTATTTTCATGTCTCTCCAAAATCCACAAGGGCCCGTCCATCTCAACACCCCCTTCCAAGAGCCTCTCTATTCCGAAAACACCTCTTTTACCAAAGGTAAGGCGATCCCCTTTTCCCTTCCGAAGCTTGTCGCAAAGCCCATACAAACAAACGCTTCGAGAGGCATTATTTTACTAGGGAGTATAAACACCGATCCAATCCCCGTTTTAAACCTCGCAAAACGGCTTGGGTGGCCTGTTTTTGCAGATCTCCTCTCCAACGCGAGAAGTTATCCAACACCTGAACAAATACGCCATTTTGACTATCTTTTGCGCTCTAGTCTCGAACTTACGCCGGAGTACATTCTCCACTTTGGAGATCGACTGATTTCAAAGCACATTTTGGAATGGATGCCAAACGTATACAAAATCCATGTCAGCCCCCTTCCTCAATTGCAAGATCCGGCAAGAAATGTATCCATGCGGATCCAATCCGATATAGAGCCGTTTTGCGAAACATTTGAGGCAAATACCGATCCTTCCTGGCTTGGACTGTGGCAGGCCAAAGATAGACAAATCCATGATCTTCACGAGACCCTATTTCAAGCCCCTTTTACCGAAGCACATGCGATTAAATCCCTCCCCTCGGACCGTCCGATTTTCTTTGGCAATAGCATGCCAATACGAGATGCAGATCACTTCTATTTCCCTGAAAAAGCGCCCCCCCTATTTGCAAATCGAGGCGTTTCCGGGATCGACGGAAATATTGCGACCATGGCAGGCATTGCCAAAGCTTTGCAAAAACCGCTCATCGGTTTTATCGGCGATCAGACAGCTCTGCACGATTTAAATTCTCTGCCTCTCATCAAAGAGAACAAAATCCTCCTCATTATCTCAAATAATTACGGGGGAGGGATTTTCGATTATCTTCCGCAAGCAAAATCGCCCCACCTCGATAAAATCTTCACGGCATCCCACGCATGGAATTTTGAAAACGCCGCAAAAATGTTCAACATCCCCTATGAAAGAAGAGAAAAGGCACTCCACCATCTACCTGAATTTGGTATTGTAGAGCTCATGACTTCGAGATCGCCAAATCATGCGTTCCAAGAAAATCTACTACGAGAGTGCAAAGCTCTTCTACACGCTCAAGCGGCGCCATATGGCCTAAATGCTTAAAAACATGCAGTTTGGCCCCTGCAATCCCCTTCTCTAAGAGATAAGAATCCTTAGGAGGACAGGTGAAATCTTCATCGCCGCAAATGACTAAAGACGGGGTTTTAATTCTCTGATACCACGAAGTGGAGTCAAAATGTTTCAAAGCGTTCAGCTGTCCTATTTGCCCTTCTAAAGAAATCGGGTATTTAAACTGCTCACGCCTTTCGATGAATTTTTCGCAAAGCGGCTCATTTTCCAAAAATGCATTGGAGAGCATCCAAGGCATCATGATTTTAGAGAGCATTTTGGATGATACCCCCTGTTCTCTGAGCTCCAAAGTAGTCTGCATAAGAGATATGGAAGTAGGGGGGAGTTTTGTTGAGGTAGAAGAGAAAATCGCTTTCCCTATAGATTCCGGGTAATGATACGCAATTGTCTGCGCAATCATCCCTCCCATCGAATGGCCCATAATATGGGGTCTTTTAAGATGTAAATGATGCACAAGTCCGATGACATCTTCAGCCATTTGATCAATGGTAAATTTACCCTTTGGCACCTCAGTTCTTCCGGCGCCCCGATTATCAAACAGGAGCAATTGAAAATGTTTTGCCAGCTCTTTTCGGACAAAATCCCAACTCGATAAGTCAGAGGTATATCCTGAGATCAAAATGAGCGGATGACCATTTCCTTCGATTTCGTAATACATTTTGAGATTATTGACAGTGGCAAATGGCATAGTTTCCTCTATTTATTTCGATATATACCAAATGTTGGATTATATACCGAACGTCATTCAAGAATCGGCGTTTGGACGGGATTGAAAGCTGCCGATTCGGGGACGATCGATCTTGTTCCTTTTTTGTCCGGTACGGAGGGGAAAACCT
>CAZQNB010000009.1:0-39260 GCA_964594545.1 uncultured bacterium
CGCGTATATGTCATAATTAGATATATGCATGCTCAACCCATCCAAGTAGCTACAATCATTCTCGCGGGCGGTCAAGGAACCAGGCTTCACCCCCTGACTGTCCACCATTCGAAACCTGCCGTATCCTATGGGGGCAGATACAGACTCATCGACATCCCCATTTCAAACTCGATCAATTCGAATTTCAGACAAATTTTTGTCATCGCCCAATACTTGTCAAGCGAATTGCAGCACCACATCAGCCAAACCTATCACTTCGACTCCTTCAATCCAGGTTCCATAGACGTATTAACTCCCCAAGAAAACGAAAAGGGGGAAAAGCAATGGTTTGAAGGGACTGCCGACGCGGTTCGAAAAAATCTCCCGATCCTTCTTAAATCCCCTGCTGAATACTTTCTCATTCTCTCCGGCGATCAGCTCTATAATATCCATTTTCAAAGCATGCTTGAATTTGCCATCCAGTTGAATGCAGATCTCTCGATCGCATCGATCCCGATCCCCGAAAAAGACGCTTTTCGGATGGGACTTTTAAATATCGATCCCGAAAATAGAGTGATCGATTTTATAGAAAAACCAACCGACCTTAAAAAACTTGAATCCTTTCTCCTCAATTCTGAATTCTTCCTCTCAAGACAAATTGCGCAGCCCTCCACCCCCTTTTATCTCGCCTCAATGGGGATCTATATATTTAAAAGAGAAACTCTTGTGTCTTTATTAGAACAAGATCAAAGACACGATTTTGGATTTCATTTAATCCATACGGCAGTCAAAACAAAAAAAACCACAGCATTTGTCTACGAAGGGTATTGGGAAGATATAGGGACAATTGAATCCTATTACGATGCCAACTTGATTCTTACCGGCGAAGAAAAAGGGTTAAATACATACGACGAAAGAAATCCAATCTATACGCGACCCACATTTCTTCCCGGCCCCAAAATTCACGGAGCCAAAATCACGAAATCCATTATCTGCGAAGGGAGCGTGATTGAGGCGGAAGAAATCACAAATAGCGTAATTGGCCTTAGATCGCACATTGGGAAAGGGACGATCATCCGAGACACCGTGATGATGGGAAATCATTTTTATATGCCGCCAACACATGATGCCTGCTCTGTTTCCCATGAGTTTCATGTGGGCGAGCACTGCATCATTGAAAGAGCGATCATCGATGAGTTTGTGCGCATTGGCAACCATGTAAAACTCACAAACAAGAACAAATTAACAACATATGATGGGGACGGAATTTTCATTCGCGACGGAATCATCATCGTCTCTTCCGGAACGCACCTTCCCGATTCCTTTGAACTTTAGACCTCTTTTGATATACTTCAGCCATACTATGGCTATAAAAAAACCATTTCTCCTTTTTGAAGTTTTAATCGCCTTAAGCTTAATGGCGACAATGATCTGCTTGCTTTTTTCTTTTATGGTCCAAAGCTCTCGCGTAGAAAAAAAAATGGAAAAGGCCCGCATCCATATTTTAGAAAGGCAGCATCTTCAGATACGGATGCAAGACATACTCACGTCACTTGCTCCAAATGCAAGTAGACCCTCTATTTATACAAAGCCGTTCGACAGCGAAAAAACAAGTCTGATTGTCCATTTTGATAACGGGATCGACCCTGATCCATTATTTAGCGGCCATGTGATTGGGCGGATCTATATCGATGAAAATCAAGATTTTTGTCTTGTCTATTGGCCAAGTGGCATTGAAAAAAGCACTTCTTGGCGAAAAGAGATTCTTTTCTCTAATGTCTCCGATTTTTCGATGCAATTTTTAAAACCACTGGAGTCCAAACAAGCCACTTGGGCCGCAATCTGGCCTAAAGAAGGAAGGCAGCTCCCTTCGATTATCCGACTTATTCTCAAACAAAAAGAAAGTTCTATCCCCTTTGCTTTTCGCCTGCCGAGCGTAAATCCCATCCCCACATATACCGATGACATTTCTAAAATTGCCCCCCTGACGATTCAGTGGAGTCCCCCCTCATGAACTTCCTGACTTTTGTCTTTTCTCTTCTCTTGATTTTCTCTCTTGGCGTCTTCGTCTCGCTTGAAAAACAATCGGGAGACAGAAGATTGCGCTCCACTTATTTAGGTCACATCGCTGCGAACCGAAAAATTCTCTCCCGATGGGAAGGAGAAGCCTATAAAGCTTTTCGAGGAACCACTAAATCGGTAGCAAAACCTAAAACCCAGTCACAAAATAAGACCCCACAAAAGAAGAAAGTGCCTCCTGTGAACCCGGAGTGTGCGAGATTAAATCTCTGGCCTCTCATTCAAGAGGGAAGAGAAGAGCATCCCCTACTCTACGATGCCGCCATCAAATTGCTCGATACTTTCTATGGCCCTTCACTTTTTGCTGGCAAGCCGCAGACAAAAGCCCTTTTCTTACATGACTTTATAAAAAAAGCAAAAATCGCCATTCAAAAAAACCAATTTTGCCTAGAGAAATTAAGTCTAGACCCTTCCTTCCAAGTCCAATACTACAAAATGCTCAAAGGGACAAAAGAGTGGAACCTAGAAGAAGGCCTTGGCTATCCCTCTCTGCTCGATATGATCAAAGTGGAGGAGGCTCCTTCTAAAATTTGTCTAAACCACGCCCATCCAGGCCAAATTTCAGCCCTTTTCGGGATCAAAGCGGGACACCTTCTCTATCATGAAATCCATCAAGACCCGCCCCTTTCTGTCACTAAAGATCTCATTGAGCAAACCTGCGCAAAAGCGCATCTCATCGTGTTTGATCCGGATCTTTTATCCTTAATTGAGCTAGAAAAATCTTGTCATGCCACAACTAAGAAACTCACCTTAATTGTGAAAGACGGCGAAGTGACTATTCGAAAAAATATTTACACTGTTATTAATTGAAGAAAAAAGCAATAAATAACAAATATTTAACTATTATTTACACAAAATAAACCAAAACATTATAATTAGGCCAACAAAAACCACCGGAGTAATTATTATGATCAGTCAAGGCCCATATAATTTTTTTGCATATTACAGTGAACTCGCTGCAGGAGCTCTTTATGCCTCCGGAAGCTCGAATGCTTCTTCATTCTGCATCCCTGCGCTCAATACCATCTTTAGCGGCACTAGACTGATAAACCGCATAGACTCAAATACGCCAATCACTCCGGGAAAAGTCGGCAGCGCACTCCTCTTTACAGCGATAGATATTATTACGGCAACATCCGGATTTGCAACAGGCGCTGCGCTTGCTAGCCTAAACAATGCCCGTAAAGAAGGAGACTCTAAAGCAGCAGGTTACGGAGCCTTGGCCATTTTAGGCATCTCTTTAACAGCGAGAGTCGCCACCAGAATAGTGGAAGGACTCCAAAAACCAAGCCACAAAGGAGCACCGCCTGTAGAAATCTATCCCAGCAGTGGAAGTTTCGTCGTAGAGGTTCCTCGCCACAAAGGAGCGCCGCCTGTAGAAATCTATCCCAGCAGTGGAAGTTTCGTCGTAGAGGTTTCTAGGAGTTAATCAATTCCGGAAAACCCTTATTTTTTGCAAATTCACAAGCTGATGGAAAAATAGCAGGATATTCCTGCTATTTCCCTCTATTGAACAACGCGCAAGCTGATCGTAAACGCGCTTCCCTTTGAAAGCTCCGATTCCACACTGATAGTCCCTTGATGTTTTTCAATGATGGTCTTCACAATCGAAAGACCAAGCCCCGCCCCGCCGGATTTGCGCGAGCGCGCTTTATCCACTGTGTAAAAGCGATCAAAAATATGGGCTAAATCGTTCTTTGGTATCCCAATGCCCTGATCTTGAATACGAATATAGACAAACCCATTTTCCTCTTTGAGTTGAATCTCTATCTTTGGGTGCGGAGAAGAGTATTTCACCCCATTTTCCAAAAGATTCATAATCGCAAGATCCAAAAGATCCATGTCTCCAAGAACGACAATCTCTGTTCCAAGTCCCGAAATGGCTAGCTCCACATTAGGGTAGGCCGTGAGAAGAAGATATTTACAATTTTCAATTAAGTTTCCGATATTGCATGGACGAAATCGATCTTGCGAAAAGTGCTCAAGATCCGCAATCATGAGCAAGCTTTTCACAAGTTTATCTAACCGATCACAGGTGCTCACGATTTTATTTGTGATATCGACCATCGTTTGAGGAGATAAACGAGATCCATTTTGGAGCATCTCAGCAAAACCCCGAACAATGGTAATGGGAGTGCGCAGCTCATGCGAGGCGTTCGCAATAAAATTCTTCCCCATCTCAAGCACTTTATAATCCGAGCTCTTATCTTGTATGACCAAGACCGCCCCCGCTTGATGAATCAATGGCGACGCAACAAGGTCAAAATAGACTCCGCTCGATGTCCAACTTTGCGTAATGAATTCTGAGGTTTGTAACGCTTGAATGACAATCTCATGGCACCTTTGCGATAAACTTGCCTCGTCTAAGCCCTGAAGAGATCTTCCAATCAGCGCCTCGCGCGAAATAGAGAGCATTTTACAAGCGCGTTGATTGACGAAAATCACTTTTGAGCGAATGTTAAAAGCGATCACCCCTTCATTTAAAGAATCGAGAAGGCCTTCCATTTCCTTATCTTTCTCTTTTGAATGTTGGATGTGCATATGCAATCTTTCCGTCAAAGAATTCACAGCAAAAGAAAGTTTAGAAAACGGATTTTTTCTCCCCCAGTTCCCGGAAATCCGGGGCAAAAACTTCCCCTCTTGATAAAGGGAAATCACCTCTAAGATGTTTTCAAGAGGAGAACTCCAATAGTGAATGTACACGGAGAGAAAAAAAAGATTCAAAACGCAAAACAAAATGCCGAGGATAAAGATTTCTTTACTGGGATAAATATATTCCTGACAGATCAAAAATAGAAGAAAAAGAAGCGCATTGATCAGAAGGACCGTGAGCTTAAAGTTCTTCATGGCCATCTTTTGTAACAATCACGACATCTTCATAACGAACGCCGCCGAGATTCTCTCTGTAAATCCCGGGCTCCACAGTAAAGGCCATCCCCTCCTTTAAAACAAGCTCCCTATCCCCTCCGCTCTTTCTTAACGCCGGATATTCATGGACATCCAATCCAATGCCATGGGAAAGACCGTGGGTAAAGAGATGATCTACCCCCTCTTTTTTAAGTTCGCTTCGAGCAATCCCATCCAACTGCCCAAATGTAAGTCCCGGAGCGATAAGGGAAATCACTTTTTTTTGCACCTTTTGGATCAATGCATAGTCTTTGGCAAGTTCCGGATTTGGTTTACCAAAAAAATGAACCCGCGTCATATCCCCTGCATAACCATCTACAACTGCGCCTAAATCCAAAAGGACAATGGAATCGTTTTGGAGCCTCGTCTTTCCGGCGCGGTGATGGGGATAGGCGCTGTTTTTCCCAAAAGCCACAATCGGAGAAAAGGAAAGACGGGAAGCGCCCCGTTTTCGGCAAAAAACCTCAAACTCAAAGGCAAGCTCCTCTTCCATGATCCCTTCTTTCAACAACGAAACGATATGCTGGTATCCTTGAAAGGTGAGGCGCTGCGCCTTTCTTAAAGCCTCTATTTCTTTTGTCTCTTTAATCATCCGCAATGTTTTGAGGGGCGCTGAAACAGGGATGAAATGACAAGAGGGGAAGTTTTTTTGAAGCTCTAAATATCCGTCATACGAAATAAAATGGCTATCAAAAGCAATCTTTGTCTCAGATTTCAAATGCGTTTTTAAATCTGTTGATAAACAAACTGCGCAAGGAGCGTCCCTTTTTGCAATGCTCAAATATCTCCCATCCACAAATAAACAAGCCGCATCGGAAGACACAAGAAGACGCCCCAAAGAAAGAGAAAGGCCCGTCAAATAATAAAGATCGACGGGATCATCGACAAACAGAAGTTCAATATTTTCTTGTTTTACCCAAGACTTTAGTTTATCGATTCTTGATATAAACATTTTTCCAAATCTCTCTGTTCAATTTTCGTCCAAATCTTCTTGCCTATAGGATCATAGAGCCTGTCTTGACAAAGCTGCAACCGGCGCCAAAGATGCAAGGCCTCCTCAAATGAATACCTTTTGTTTGACGCTCTACAAAACGAAACAGCCGCTCTATCGAGCAGGTAACCGTCTTTTAAAGCCTCAAAAAACGAAACAAATTCATCCCTCTCCATCATCGATGGCAAGCTATCGATCGCCAGTTTTTTCTCTCCCACCCACCTGCTCTCAATCCCCATTTTCTGCAAAGCGCTCACAGCCTCAGGATCATCTTCAGTAAGTTCAATCGGCCACAAAAGAGACTGATTCTCTCCCGTTCCTTTTGTCCTCTCTTCAAAAAATACGCGCGCTCTTGCCCCTTGGAGATCCACCAAGAAAAGGCCATCTTTCTCCATGAGAAGATATTTCCCCAAAACAAAAAGGGGTCTCTCCAAAATCTCAAAGGGCAAAGACTCCTCAAGATGAGGACAAGAAAAGGCTCTGGGCTCCGAAAAAACAAAGGAGGGCGGCGCCTCAAACGTTAGGGGGGATGAAAAATTCGATTCATATTTCGATGTGAACATCGAGGCCACAAATCGGTCGACATCAGAAAAAAGGGCGCTTTCGTTCGATAAGCGAACCTCTTTTTTCTGCGGATGCACATTGACATCGACAAGCGCAGGATCCACCTCCATAAAAAGGACAAAGGGCGGATACATGTGTTCTTTAAGTCTTGTGCCGTAGCCTGTTTGAACAGCTTTTGCAATGAGGGGCGAAAAGACAGGCCTCCGGTTGATAAAAAGAAATTGTCCCCTTCGATGGCTTTTTGACCCTTCCGGATCGCTAAAAAGGCCCCACAAATTTTTCTCTTCTGCCCTGTGTTTAAACGGGCCTAAAATCGCTTCAATCCGCTCGCGGCGAGACGCAATCGGAAGTCCATGAATCTTCTGGTCTTGGGAAAAATAGGAAAAAGCGACCTCGGGATTTGCCATGCTCATGATTTCTACCACGCGGGTCACTTGGGCTGTATTGGCTCCGACCGATTTTTGAAATTTTAAACGGGCCGGAACATTGAAAAAAAGAGATTTTACGGAAATTGTCGTCCCCGGGTTGCGAGCGCATGGCTCAATTTTTTCAATGACGCCCCCGCTTGCCTTGATATACGTCCCAATATTGCCGTCCGATGTTTTCATTTCAAATTGGGAAACAGACGCAATGGCAGCTAGCGCCTCTCCCCGAAATCCCATCGTCACAAGCGAGGATAAATCATCGACATTCCGAATTTTTGACGTGGCGTGTCTCTCTAAAGATAAAACAGCATCTTGAGGGCCCATTCCGCACCCGTCGTCCTCGATTTCAATGGACATCCCGCCGCCGCCCCGAATCGCAACCTTGATATTTTTGGATCCTGCATCCAAACTATTTTCAATGAGCTCTTTGATGATCGATGCCGGGTTTTCAACGACCTCTCCCGCAGCAATTTGATTGATGGTAACTTCTGATAAACGGGCGATTTTTTGCGTCATGAAACCATTCTACCAAAACGATAGAGATATCTCAAAATCTCAAATCAGTTATACTACGCACAAATGAATTATAAGATTATCCTTTTCTTTACTTTTACCATCCCATCTCTTTTCGGTGCGTACGTTGGAAATCCTGCGGCGCCATCGATCATGAATACAGGCTTTTTTTCCGCTCACAATCCATTGATCAAAGGGACGACCGGATATATCGCCGATTATGTAACTGATAAACACTACGTTGCAGACAAAAAGAATACAAATTTCAATCCTGACGACACCTTTCGGCAGTTCATTATCCACTCGCAACTCGCCTCATTTTCGGTCATTCTTTTAGAGCGTCTAGAGATTTTCGGGACTGTGGGAGGATCAAAACCGAGAGTTAAATTGCATGAAGAACCCGTCAATACCAATCTCTTTTTCGATTTTCAAAGCACCTACCAATTCTCTTGGAGCACAGGCGCCAAAGTCGTCCTTATCCAATGGGGGCAAACCTTCTTAAGCACAGACTTTACCTATTTTTCAATCCCTGAATCTCCCAAGTCCTATTTTAAGTTTTTCAACCGTCTCAATCTCCCGATCGACTTTGGCAAACAAGAGCTTTCCGTCGACGAATGGCAATTAAGCCTTGGCCTATCTTCTCGCATATTTTTCCTAACTCCTTATGCAGGAGGGACTTACCTAAACTCAAACCTCCACATTTCATCGGCAGAAAATGTGGGCTCTTTTAACTATAAAAACAAATATAGCTTCGGCTATTTTTATGGGATTACCGCATCCTTAACAGGAAGGTTCCACCTCAATTTTGAGCAAAGGTTCCGCGATGAAAACGCGTATACATTTTCAACAATTATAGTCTTTTAAATGGAAGAACATCCGCAAGCGAGATTTGTGATCGACACGCTATCCAAAGCAGGCTTCCTCGCCTACTATGCAGGCGGATGGGTGCGCGATTATCTCCTCGGACACCCGTCAGACGATATCGATATTGCAACAAATGCTCCTCCTGAGACAATCCAAGCCCTTTTCCCCCATACAGTGCCGATCGGAATTGCTTTTGGCATTATTTTAGTGATCATCGAAGAGCATCAATATGAAGTGGCTACCTTTAGACAGGATCTAGACTATAAAGATGGCAGACGCCCCTCTCGCGTGGAGTTTACTTCCGCAATGGAAGATGCAAAGCGGCGAGATTTCACCATCAATGGGATGTTTTTCGATCCGATCCAAAAGAAAATCTTAGACTACGTTGAAGGGCAAGAAGACCTAAAGAAAAAAATTATACGGGCGATTGGAAATCCCCATGAAAGGATCCAAGAAGACAGGCTTCGGATGATCCGCGCCGTGAGACTTGCCTGCAGGTTTAATTTTACGATCGAACCGGAAACCCAAAAGGCGATCCGTTTTCATGCCAAAGAGTTATTTCCCGCAGTTGCCATCGAAAGAATCTGGCAAGAGTTCACCAAAGGGCATGCTTTCAATAAACTCCCCGAGATGTTGATCTCTCTTCACAACTTCGGCCTTTTAAGCTCTATCTTCCCTGTCCTTGAAACGGTTTCTTTAGAAGAGATTGAAAAGAGACTTTTTCCGGTTAAGTCTTACCCAATAAATGCGCCTGTCATCGCTTCTCTACTGCCTCTTTTCCCCCACTATACTTTGAGCGATCAACTCGATCTTTGCCAAAAGCTCAAACTCTCAAGCGAAGATCTCCGGTTCGTCACTTTTTTTTCCCACTTTAAAAAACTGACGACCGAAAACGCTTCGCGCTATGAATGGGCCTATGCCTATGCAAATCCCCTGGCAGATCTTTGTTTAGAGATCCTCTTTAACAAGACCCACTCGATTTTAAACGAACATCAGAACCGAAAAGACAATCTTAAAAATGAGATTGCGCGCCTCCATCAAAAAAATCCTGTCCTCAAATCAACGGACCTTAAAAATGCCGGGATCCTTCCTGGGAAAACGATGGGGCTCCTTTTGAAGGAAGGGGAAAAAATTGCAATCAATGAACAGATTGAAAACCCTGAAAGAATCCTTACTCTACTCAAAGCCTCTCCCCTTTGGCCTTAAGAATCTATTCGCAATACGACAACAGTGACATTATCTGTAGATCCACTAGTAATCGCATACCGAGCTATTTCTTCTGCCGGATTTATCCTATTATTTCTCACTATTTCAGAGACGCCATAATCTTGGGCCACATCCCACAAACCATCACATGCAATGACAACAAAATCTCCCGGATAAAGTCTCTGGACTGTAATTTTTGGTTTTCGACTCGTTGCATCTTCTATGGCTACATCCCCAATAGCTCGACTCACATTGAGTCCAGCACTCACATAAGGATATCTGATCTGTTTAGGTTTTGGAGATTTCGGCCAAGCCCCTGCTGCTATAGCTTTCGCATATTCACCACTAGATATATAAGCATTCACCGCGCGTACCGTATCATTCTTGCTTGCCCAGTTGCGAACGCAGGATAAAGGGATCACAGCGTCACCGCGATAATTTCTCGCCTCGCTGTCTCCCAGCGTCGCAGTATATACCAACGATCCTATCAGAAAACAAATAACGGCTGTAGAACCCATAGGATTCCATTCCGGTTTTTCTTTCACCTCAGCATGAATTTGATCAATGAGCGCGCTAAATGCAGAATGAACATTCCCATTGAGTTCCCTTAACTTTTCAGGAAATCTCCTTTGAAACTCCGTATTGGCATACTTTGCCACCTCACTTCCCCCGTGGCCATCAAACACTCCGGAGAGAGTCCCTTGATCCATCCGACAAATGAAATAAGCATCTTCCATTGAACGTCTCTTTCCTTGCAAAGCCTCCGCATGAGTCTTTACTTGAAGCTGTCTCGTTACGTCGTCTGTTGTTTCAACAATGTTCGGAAAAGCCAAAATTTTTTTTGCGGAGTCTCTAGACAAATAAGGATTATGTTCGTGGATTGCCTTGGCTGCATTTTTAAACATTTTCAAGAAAATATTACTGGGCGTTTCCGTCTGCTCAGAGACCCTTTCTAAACGGGAGAGAGACAGATCAACTAAAGAGCCGGGTTTTGAGGAACAAGGCATCATAATAAACATTTCCTGTAAAATTTCTGAAAATAGTATACAACAAAATCTCCCTTTGTAAAACCCGAAACTATTTTTGACCCATTCCAGACAAAGAGGAAACTCGCTATAATCAAAAGCCATGCAAATCACAAGCCTTCAGCACCCCCTCGTAAAACACCTCGTCTCTTTAAAAAAAGATAGCGCGTACCGAAAAGAATCCAATACCCTTCTCCTCATTGGAGATAAAATCATTCAAGAATTTCCTTTTCCCATTAAATGTCTGATTTCAAAGGACCCCGTACGTATAAAAGCAGAAACAACCTATCTCGTGACAAGTGAAATTCTCCAAAAAATTGCGGGCTTAAGCACTTTTGACGGGTTAATTGCAGAGGTCCATCTTCCTAAAGCCCAAAATGTGGAGGATAAAGATTTTATTTTAATCCTAGATCAAATTCAAGACCCGGGCAATCTAGGAACGCTCCTCAGAACTGCTTTAGCTCTCGGCTGGGAAGGGGTGATGGCCACTCCCGGTACCGTTGATTTCTTTAACGACAAAGCTCTTCGCGCCTCTCAAGGGGCCATTTTTCATCTTCCCTTTTGTTATAAAACCCCTGAAGAGATCCTCTCTTGGTCGCAAAAAAAACAACTCCCCCTTTGGGTAGGCGACGCCGGAGGAGAGCCTCTGGCAAAAGCTTCTTGTAAAGCCCCCCTCGCCCTAGTCCTCAGCAACGAAGGGCAAGGACTTAGCGACTGGATAAAACCCGTTGGGAAAAAGATTTCGATCCCTTTACAAAACAACGTGGAATCGCTTAATGTAGCTGCTGCCGGCGCAATCTTGCTCTACACCATCAAAGAGGGCCTTTGAAAAACTACGATTACGAAGAAGAATTCCACTCCCGCGATCGAAAGCAGTTTCGCAAAGAGAGAAAAATCGCCCAAAACTTGGATCGCTCAAAATATAAAAAAACAGACCTTTCAACCGATGCTCCCAAAGAACTGATCCCTCAAGAAAATCTCCATATAGGACGGGTGGTTTCCATTTCCGGAGAAGGAAGCTGTGTCGACTTTGAAGGAAAGCAATATATTTGCTCGCTCAAAGGATTTTTAAAAAAAGAGAGAAGTTTAACCAAGAATTTGATTGCGGTTGGCGATTTCGTCCATTTTAGCATCTCTTCAGAAAAAGCAGGGATCATCACTCAAATTGCGCCCAGAACCTCTCTTCTTTCTCGAACAGACATCAGCGGAAGAAAAGAGCAGCTCATCGCAGTCAATATCGACATTGCAGTGATTACCATTTCTTTAGTCGAGCCGCCTTTAAAACCTGCTCTGATCGACCGCTACCTCATTGCGGCAGAAAAAGGGAATCTTCACCCGATCATCGTGATCAATAAAATCGACCTTTTAGACGAGGCCTCCGAGGAAGAAAAGAATCTCTACGCTGAATTTCTAACTGTCTATGAAACTCTCGGCATACCCATTCTTTCGATCAGCACAAAAACAGGCATTGGCTTAGACGCCCTTAAATCTCTTTTGCAAAACAAAACATCGGTCTTCTCCGGCCAATCGGGAGTGGGCAAATCTTCTATTCTCAACGCATGCTTTGGCCTTACCCTTAAAACCGGAGAACTCACGCAAAAAACAGCCAAAGGCGCCCATACAACCTCCATGGCGGAACTTCTCGCGCTCCCGGGCGGCGGCTATTGCGTCGACACCCCCGGAATTCGAAGCTTTGGAATTTGGAGCCTCAAGAAAGAAGAGGTGCTGGAGCATTTCCGCGATCTTCGATCGTTGAAGAAAAAGTGCAAATTCCCCGATTGTATGCACACGCAAGAACCTGAATGCGCAGTCATCCGCGCGATTGAACGGGGCAAGCTCTCCCCTCTTCGCTATGAATCGTATCTCACTTTGTTAAATGAATCTCTTTCATCCCCTGACAAAACAACCTGGAGTTAGTGAACCTATCCTAATAAAAAGTTTCTGTCGATTTTCGGGCTCTTTTGAGCCGATTTTCGATTTAAAATCGGGGGGCAATATCGGCCAAAGTATATAGCCCCCTGATTTTAAATCGAAAATCGGCCAAAATAATCCCGAAAATCGACGAAAAATTTTATTAGGATAGGTTCATATGAGCATTCTCTCTTGCCACGCCCTTGAAATTCTCGACTCTCGAGGAAACCCGACTCTTGAAGTGACAGTGAAATCCCAAGATGGCTTCATTGGCAAAGCAGCAGTGCCTTCAGGTGCGTCAACAGGAGAACATGAAGCCGTAGAGCTCCGAGATCATGATCCAAAACGATACGGTGGCAAAGGGGTTTTAAAAGCTGTCGCAAATGTAAATGGCCCTTTAAACAAGATCCTGAAAGGCAAATCTATTTTCGATCAAAAAGAGATCGATGAGACGATGATTGCTTTGGATGGAACGCCGAACAAAGGCAATCTCGGCGCAAACGCGATTTTAGGCGTTTCTCTTGGCGTTGCCAAATGTGCAGCAGCCGCAAAACAACTTCCCCTCTACCGCTATTTAGGGGGCCCAAAAGCACATATTCTCCCCATACCGATGATGAATATCATCAACGGCGGAGTTCATGCCGATAGCGGCCTTGATTTTCAAGAATTTATGATTCGCCCGATAGGAGCGCCTTCCTTTCATGAAAGGGTCCGCTTTGGAGCGGAAACATTCCACGCCCTAAAAAAGATCCTCTCTTCAAAAGGATATGCAACATCCGTTGGAGACGAAGGGGGGTTTGCGCCCGCTCTTTCTTCGAATGAAGAAGCCATCGAACTCATCTTGGAAGCAATCACAAAAGCAGGCTATAAACCCGGCATTGACATCACTCTTGCGATGGACTGCGCAGCTTCCGAATTTTATGAAAACGGCCTGTACATAGAGAAAAAAAACAAAGCTAAACACAAGCCTTTTAAACAAAGAACCTACCAAGAACAAACAGACTATCTCTCCGAGCTTGTCCAAAAATATCCGATCGATACGATCGAAGATGGGCTTGATCAAAACAATTGGGAAGGGTGGGCTTACATGACAAAGCGTTTAGGCGCAAAAATCCAACTCATCGGCGATGATATCTTTGTGACAAATACAAAGTTTCTCCAAAAAGGCATCGATATGCATGTGGCAAACTCTATCTTAATCAAAGTCAATCAAATTGGAACGCTCTCAGAGACAAAAGCGGCGATTGCTTTGGCCCAAGAAAACAATTACAAAACAGTGATCTCGCATAGATCCGGCGAAACAGAAGATACAACCATTGCAGATCTATCTGTTGCCTTTTCGACAAAGCAAATCAAGACAGGATCGCTCTCACGATCCGAAAGAGTGGCCAAATACAACCGCCTCCTCGAAATCGAACAAGAGCTATCGTAAAACATTTTCTGTTCGCATAGGTTGAAAATTAACCCTATTCCACATATGGGTTAGTATAAGGAGTCAACTTATGCGACAGGTCATTGCTTTATTTGGAGAAGCAGAAAAAGGAGGCTGGGATAAACCTCACAGAGTCAAAGAACTCCCTGAGCTCATTGACCTTTTAGGGAACCCCCCTCAGGAAAGCGAAGGATTGTTTTTCGCAATTCAAGCGCTTCTCTATAAACGAGATGTTGTCTACTTTCGAGTGCAAGATGAAGGGTTTAGCAAAGAAGATTACTTTTCAGGCCTCAACCATTTGAAAAACAAAGACTCCATCAAAGATCTGCACGCGATCTGTATGCCCGGAGTCGGAGATACAGAAATTCTAAACAGTGCAAGTCCTATTTGTGAAATACACAAGACAGTTCTAATCATTACCCAGAAAGACCTGTTCGATTATTTACTTATCAATTAAGGATGCGTCATATGTTCAGGGACGACAACTTGGTCGAATTCTTTTTCGGTTAAATAGCCAAGCTTGAGGCAAGCCTCTTTTAAAGAGAGAGATTCATGAACAGCTAGATGAACGATATCGGAGCATTTATCATATCCAATCACAGGGCTGAGCGCCGTCACTAGCATCAGCGAATAGTGTACGTAGCGATCAATTCTTGTTTTATTCGCCTCAAGCCCTGCAACGCAATACTTTTCAAACATAAGCGCAGAATCTTTCATCAAAAGGACGGAATGGAGCAAATTAAAGATCATCACCGGTTTATAGACATTGAGCTCAAAATTCCCTTGAGATCCGGCAAATCCGATCGCCGCATCATTTCCAACCACCTGCACTGCAACCATCGTTAATGCTTCACATTGGGTGGGATTCACCTTCCCGGGCATGATCGAAGATCCCGGCTCATTTTCAGGCAAAATAAGCTCATGGATCCCACATCTTGGACCTGATCCTAACCACCGAATGTCATTTGCGATTTTCATTAAAGAACAGGCCATCGTACGCAGGGAGGAGCTTGCAAAAACAATTTCATCATGGGAAGAGAGCGCTGCAAATTTATTTGGGTGCGAACGAAAGGGAAGCCCTGTGATCTCTGCGATTTTTTGGGCCATTTTTTCAGCAAATTGGGGATGGCTATTCAAACCTGTTCCCACTGCAGTGCCGCCAATTGCGAGGTCATAAAGACCCTCTAAAGCTCCCTTAATGCGATCGATGCCTCTTGTCAAAAGAGAAACGTAGCCGGAAAATTCTTGAGAGAGCATCAAAGGAGTTGCGTCTTGGAGGTGAGTTCGCCCCACCTTGACAATCCCCTCGAATGCCTTTTCTTTTGCTAAAAAAGTGTCTCGCAATTTCCCCAATGCAGGGAGTAAACTATTTCGAATTTCAACAGCTGCTGCGATATGCATAGCGGTGGGAAACGAGTCATTGGAAGACTGGGATTTATTCACATCGTCATTGGGATGGATCGGCACTTTACTTCCCATTTTCCCGCCGGCAATTTCGATAGCTCGATTGGCAATGACCTCATTGACATTCATATTTGTTTGGGTACCGCTTCCGGTTTGCCAGATATGAAGGGGGAAATGGGCGTTTAATAAACCTGCAATCACCTCTTCGGACGCCTGAACAATGAGAGCTGATTTTTTCTTATCCAAAAGCCCCAAATCGGCATTCACCATCGCAGCCGCTTTTTTCAAAATCCCATAGGAATGGATGAATTCAGGAGGCATTAAATCTCTGCCAATAGAAAAGTGGACAAGGGACCTTTCCGTCTGAGCGCCATAGTAACTATCTGCCGGGACCTCAATCTGCCCCATGCTGTCGAATTCAATGCGCATTTTCCCCAAAGAACACCCCTCTTAAAATCTGAGATATATAACGGAAAAAGGAGAAAATCAAGACAAAACGCTAGGGAGTGTCCCTCAACTTAAAGATTTTTAATGGTTGGAATCTTTTGGCCATCTATATATTCCCACTCTTGCCTCCAATAAGCAAGGCGATCAGCGCGATGAACTATTTTATAAGGAAAATCAACTCTTTTAATTAGAGCATCCATCTCATAATCAGGAAAAGAAATTCTTGACTCCTCCACAGCTGCTTTAGCTAAACTGTAATCTCTTTCTGAAATTTCTCCATCATAAATAAAATCAGCAATCAACTTCTTTTGTTCGGGCTCAATCTTTACTCCAACATACCGTAATGAAGGGGTTACTTTCCCTAACAGAGCTTCTTGCATATCAAGAAGAAAAACAGCCTGAGGTAAAAATCCCTGTTTCAGAAGAAATGCTCTATTTTCTTTTCTTAATTTCGGCAAATTGGGTTCATACCGCAAAAACGCCAGCCTACCAAATATCGGAATCAGCTCAGGGAAATCTAATTGAGAAATCTCATCATGACAAAAACAAATTTGTTTAGTACACGTGTCAATTTCAGTTATAACAATACTATAGTGGTCCGCTAGTTCTGGAGTTATTTTTCCATCACAAAAAAACCTAGGAAAGAACTCATAATTCTTCTCATCTAAAGCAATAGTTACTGCACGCAGTTCCGGAGTTACTGTATTTGCTAAACATCTCTGAACAGAAAGAAGCGTTTCATATACAGCAGATCCCATAGTCTCCTTATTTCGCAATATACGGAACAATGTGCAAGCCATCTTTCGCATAGTGTATTTTCCCCATAGTTGTAGGGATTTTTTCTCCTGTTCGGGGTATTATAGAATATCCGATAAATTCACCAAAATCTACAATCTCTCTATATCCAGCCATTCCAGGAAAGCCACTCCCATATTTAATCCCAGTCCCTGCATATTCTTGAATTAATCTCTGAGGATCCTGATGAATAAAAATACTAGGAGAAGCTCCTTGCTCTAGAAGAACTTTATAATTTGGATGCCCTTCTAGATGCTTTCCTTGCTTGGCTAGATTAATCTTCAAATTCCCATTTTTAAGAACCTTCTCGCGGCTCGCCCATCGCTTCCCAGCTTCTGTAAGAATTGTTTGCGCTGTTTCTGGGGAAACCAGAGCTTGTAAAGTCATGGCCTGATTGGCTTTTTTTAGATCGCGATAGGCTTTAATACACTTAGCACCCTGTTTACCCAGAAAAATATCGACCCCATACTTGCCTATAGCATGGCCAATCAATTGACCTTTCTCATAATCTTTTAGATTATCGTAGTGCTTCACCAGGCGCTTAATCTCCGGGACCATTTCTTCAAGAATCTCAAGAGAAGCGTGGGATTTAATATACTCAACGCATTTTACCGCCGCATCTACCAACTCCTGAGATGCGCTTATCGGATTTTTTGCAAATGCCCATAATCCGTTGCCAAGCCCGTGCAAGGTCGTAAGTGTCGAGGGGATGAAATCAACGGCAGACTCCTCCATTCCTGTGAGGAGGCCCGATGAAATTCCAAATCCCAATTGCGTCGGATTTTGTATTCCCTTATAACGAGGGCCGGATGAGAGATAATCTTCTAATGCGAGATCAAACCTTCCCAGCTCGAAATAGGCAACAGATCTTTCAAAATAGACCTCTTTCTTCCCGGGATCTTTTTGAATGGCATGGGTAAGATCAATAATTGCATCTGCATAGAGGCCAAATTCAGATAAAATCTCTCCTTTTAAAAAATAGAGTTTTGCAAGGAGTTCATCTTTTAGCCCATGTTTTTCAGAAATTTCAATGAGAAAGCGGATTTGATCAATAGCTAATTCAAAATCCCCCCTTAGAAAATCTTCTAAGGCAGCATGAAAGGATATCCCTTCAGGTTGATGATTTTCTAAACACCAACGAAAAATCTCCCGATACAAACTGTCAATTTTTTGAATTGCAATCTCTATTTGCTCCTGCTTTTCCTCATATGTATCTAGCTGAAAGGAGGTGAGATCTTTCGTAAGATTTCGAATTTTCCCTTTTAAAGACCGCATGAAATTAGGAATCGTGTCTTCTGCCCATTCATCGAATACCAAATTTCCATTCTCATCGAAAGCAACAGTTTCAAATCTGTTTTGATCAAGCTCTTGCTGTAAACGAGGCAATACAGATTTGTATAAGCTCAATTCTTGACGATATACATCCAAATGGTAGAACCGAACATCTCGTCTCAACGCAGAGGCTAAATCAAGAAATTGAGGATATGTCTCAATCGAAAAAGTCTCTGTCGGCTGTTCTGATACATAAAGACCCTTTGTTTCTTGCCAATTATATACTTCGCACTCCCCATCTTCTTCCAGATCATCCCAATCCCAAGCTGATCTTGCGTAACGCATTGACCAGGGCAGAGATTGCCAATCTAGACACAAGGGGAATTTTTTATGAAAAACTTGGCCTAGCGTTGTTCCCAGGGTAGACGCGATTTCCTCCATGTGAACATCGCCTTCAAAGAGATCTCCGCAACCCCAAGGGCATTCTATGGCCATCCCTCCATAACTGATTTCTACCGGTTGATTAGAACTTTGTAAGTTTCCAAAAACGGCAATCGCAAAAGCGAAAAATATAAGACGAAACATTAGACCTCTAAGAGGAGGCAATGCTAAGACTTCTTCTTAGAAAAATTCAAGAACAAAGCTATTCTGAAAAGAACTCTTCTGCGCGAGAAAGCCAAGACTCAGCCCCAATTGTCGTCTCAGCGCCGTGACCCGGGATCACCCGCGTCTCGGGGGGCAGCGTGGCAAGCTTTTTAAGTGAAGGCCACATGAGGCTTGGCTCTCCTGTCGGAAGATGGAGGTTTCCCATACTTCCTCGAAAGAGCGTGTCGCCTGAAATCAAAAGATGCTCTGCCTTTGAATAAAAACAGACACTCCCGGGAGAATGCCCCGGAGTGTGAATGACCTCTAGAGAAATCGACCCAATTTCGATGAGCTCTCCTTCTTTTAGGAGATGGTCGTATTTCACCGAATGGACCGCCACAAAAAGAGGGATTTTATCACTGCCCGGGCTCCCAAGATTTTTGGCATCTAAAGAATGGACAAAAAGCTCGGCTCCCGTTTTTTGCTTGAGATGATAAGCGTCAGCAAAATGATCCCAATGAGAGTGAGTTAAGAGGATTTTTTCAATGGCAAGGCCATGCTTTTCTGCGTATTGTAAAACCCAGCCGCTGGAGAGATAAGCGGGGTCGATGACCGCCGCTTTTTTTGTCTTGGAACAACCGAGAATAATGGTGTTGGTTTCTAAAGGCCCGAAAGGGCATTTATGTAAAAACATATTGCACTGGAGAGGACTCGAACCTCTGACCCCCTGGTTCGTAGCCAGGTACTCTATCCAACTGAGCTACCAGTGCGCAAAGATCTATATATCATCTAAGGAAAGCGCCTAAAAATCAAGCTCCAAAATGAGCCTCCCCCTTTTTTTATTGCAGAGAGCACCTGTTTTTCATCAATCCGCATCACATTGGGTCGCCCTCTCCCCTCAAATTTGAGCTCGTCTAAAGGAACATTAAACACAGGATTTACCTTTTTGCATGTGTATTGATGCACGAAATCCACCCCGCCAAACGGCCCTAAAAATTCTTGTTTAATCAAACTTTCCCACTCTCGATCATTCCGGTGCCCCCAAAGGCGGACCTTTTTTAACATCTCGTCTTGCGTCCTCACCCAGCTATAGTGGTGAAACATCGGATTTCCATCCGGCCCCACAACCATCCGCCTTTTAGGCCCCGGCAATGAATCATAAATCGCATCGCGCTCTTCTTGTCTTAGCAATAAATGGGGCTCTAAAGCGCGCCTTTGGGCAAATACAATCGAGTCCTCCCATTTATCCGCCTGGTAGCAGCTTTCTCGAAAATACCAGTAATTGGCGAGTTTTAAGACGGTATGACAGGGGTAATCGCTACACTCAAGCCACCGCGCAAACTTCTCAGCATCAGGGATTTCATCGGCATCTAAAAAAAGGACGTTTTCAATTGCGTCATCCAGAAATTGAGAACCGAGAAGCCTCGACAAGCTATGCCAAAAATGGGCTCTCTCCACCCTTTTAAAAATTCTTTTAGGAATTTTCTTAAGGATGAACGGGTATTCCACGAAAAGACACTGAGGAAATGCGGCATAAATTTTTTCTAAGAGGGCCCGGTTTTCTGCCGTCCCATCAAAAAAATGATCGCAAACAGGGACAATGACCTGCCTGGAAAACTGGAGCGCTTGATCTAAACATAATTTAATAAACCGGCTCTCATTGGTGCAAAAATTGACAATTGTTGCTAATGGATACTTCTTCATATATACTTGACGCGATGAAAATTATTTTATTTCAACCTCAGATCCCTCAAAATACAGGAAACATCGTCCGCACATGCAAGGCAACGAATGCATCTCTTATTTTAGTTCGCCCTCTTGGCTTTAGGACATCAAACCGTCACCTTAAGCGAGCGGGGCTCGATTATTGGGATGGTGTCGATGTCGAAGAGATTGATGATCTTCCTCTTTACTTACAAAATCAAGGATTTCCGTTCTTTTTTTTCTCAAGCAAAGCAACAAAGCTCTACACTACAGCTCCATACACAGAAAATTCCCTTCTCATCTTTGGCTCAGAAACGACAGGACTTCCCCCTTCCTATTTTGATCGATGGGAAGAACATTTCTATACAATCCCCATGCAAGAAGAGGCAAGATGTTTAAATCTGGCCAGTAGCGCAGCGATCGTTCTTTACGAAGCGCTGCGGCAGACTCATTTTTCCTTGCTGAATAATAAAGACAATACAAGAGACAAAACAAAGCTGATGAGAAGTGAGCTCGCAACGGGGAAATAGATCGTCGCATTCTTCTTCTTAATCACAATATCGCCCGGGAGTTTTCCAATCCAACTTGTGAGATAAGGGATATCCACACGGAAATGGAGAACAAGCCCCGCAGCGATCAAGAAAAAGCCAAATAGAAGTAAAAATCTCGACATTTACAGTACGGCTAAAATCATTTCTTTAATTGCTTCTGCATTGCGAAGACCGACTAAACGCTTCACTTCTTTTCCGTCTTTAAAAAGAATCATCGTGGGGACTGAAGTGATCTGAAATTGCGCAGCTGTTTTTTGTTCGGTATCGATATCTACTTTTCCAATAGCTGCCTTCCCTTGAATATCAACAGCTACTTGTTCAAGAACGGGAGCGAGCATCCGGCAAGGCCCACACCAATTCGCATGAAAATCAACAAGAGTGACGCCCGCTTGTGTTTCTTTCCCAAAATTTGCATCCGTTAAATGCTTCATCAAATCTTTTCCTGACATATGATCTCCTATGAATTAAATCCTAAACCTAACCCCTCTATTCCTCGAACAAATATTTCGACAGCGAGAGCCGCTAAAATTAAACCGCCAATACGCGTGACCACATTTAACCCTGTGGGACCGAGCTTTTTCTCTAATTGTACACCAAAGTATAAAACAAGCGCTGTTGCAGCGCCCACAAGAGCTCCGCAGAGAGAAAGTATGACGAGATCAGAAAAAGCGTTATAGGTATTGGCCGTAACGATCACCCCGCTTAAAGCGCCGGGTCCTGCCATGACAGGAATAGCGAGAGGAACAATAGGGATCACAGCCTTCGCATTTTCTTCATCTTCTGTTTGTCTCATCGGGCTCATTTGCGCATTCAACATCGATAAAGCCAAAAGAAAAACAATAATACCGCCCGCGCACTGAAAAGCAGGAATGCGAATACCCAATACCTCAAGCAAAAACCCACCGATCCATGTCGTAATGATGAGGATCAAACCGACTGCCACACCCAATATAACAGCGACACGGCTTCTCGCCTCTTTTTGCCTACCCTGAGTAAGATTGAGAAATACAGGGATCGCAGCCAAGGGACTGCAAAGCATAAAAAGAGAGATAAAATAATTAACAATGAGAGGAGTTTTCATAAGACTCTATTTATACACATTCCCCTATGTTCTTGGAAACAAAAATCGATTGCAAACAATGGTCTTTGCTCTTTACAATCAATGCTTTTCGCGGCTATGGCGGAACTGGCAGACGCGCTAGATTCAGGTTCTAGTCGAGGCAACTCGGTGGATGTTCAAATCATCTTAGCCGCAAAATTTCAAATCAGCAATTCACGGCATTGTTGCATAACTCTTCATACACACAAATTTTTCTTTTTATGCAACAACGCCAACAAATAAACCCAAAGTTCAGGTTGTTAGGGAGGATCGCCAATAGCGCCGCTTTTCAACCAATCTTTTAAATCTTGAATGGCAGAAGAACAACGCAATGACAGCTTTTCTTCCACAATTTCTTTGGGGAGATCCTCAAAATCATCCCAAAAAATCGGAGATCCGAAGACACAGGTGATTTTCCCAAATAATTTAGGAAGCTTTCTATCTTGAGGCCAAGCTGAGTACACTCCATCAATATAGGCAGGATAGACGGTACATTTCGCTTTTTTCGCAAGGAAAACAAATCCTCGCTCGAAAGGTTTCATTTCTCCATCTGCAGATCTTTTGCCTTCCGGAAAAATAATCAATTTATTCCCCTCTCCAAGAAGACGAATCATTTGACGAAGCACGTGCATATCAGAGGCATCATTTGCGACCGCATGCGTATTTAAAACCTTAATGAGGGACCCTAAAAGAGGAATGCGAAACAAAGATTCGCGCGCTAAAAAATGAACCTCCTCAAGACACGATATAGACAAAACAGGAGGATCGAAAAAAGAGGTGTGATTTGCAATCAGAAGACCGGGCCCCGGGCGAATATGTTTTTCTCCGAAAACTTGCAAACGAAAAAAGATTTTAAAGAAAAGGCGGCTTAAGGAATAGACGAGCCAATAGGAGAATTTCATCGTAGAAAAACGGCTCTTCCGTTTTGGTTTCAATCGAACAATTTGATCTACTACTTCATCAATTGTAGATTCTGAAGTATCGATTAAAATCGCATCATCTGCTTGAATTAATGGCGAAACAGATCTTGAAGAATCATTTTTATCCCTCTCCGAAATCTCTTTTAAAATTTCACTCACGCTCATGGGTTCTGCGCTAGAGGGCAGCTTTGCCACCAATTCCCGATATCGCCTTTCTGCTCGAACTGTGGGTTTAGCTGTTAAAAAAATTTTTAAATCAGCATTTGGAAACACGACCGTTCCCATATCTCTTCCTTCGAAAACAGCATCGCAGCTCCGACCAAAGCGCCTTTGCATTTTCACCATTGCAGAACGAACGGCAGAGTACGCCGCAACTTTTGAAGATAGGCTCGAAATTTCTCTTGTCCGAATGAAGTTTGTGACATCGACGTCACCTACAAAGTAAGCCCTCTCTCCCTTCCCATTTTTCCCGATATGAAAATGAAAAGAAGGAACACTCTCTACTACTTTCGCTTCATCTGCCGGATCAATTCCACTTTGACACACCTTCCACGCAAACGATCGATACATTGCGCCGGTATCAAAAAACGTAAACCCAAGTCTGCGCGCAACTTCTTTTGCCACAGTAGACTTCCCGGTTCCTGAAGGGCCATCAATAGCTATAATCATGCTCTCACAAAATAGAGGTATAAATAAAGGATCGGCGCATTAAATAACAACGAATCCACCATATCTAAAATACCGCCAAGCCCCGGCAAAGCGTTGCTGTCTTTCTTATTCGCATCTCTCTTTAGTAAGGATTCAGACAGATCTCCCAAGGGACCGAGAAGCCCTAAAATCAACCCAAAAACAATACATTCAGTAAAGCTAATGTGAAAATGCTCAACCGAAGAATAAAGGCTGAGCTGATAAAAGCCATAACTTGCGGCAAGCGCGCAAACAAGACCAAAAACAGTTCCTTCAACGGTTTTCCCCGGGCTAATGGTTGGAGCAAGCTTTCTCCTCCCCCATAAATTTCCGGCAAAATAGGCGCCAATATCTGTAATTTTAGTCACAACGAGAAGATAGGCAACCCACCATCTCCCATCTTGCCCGCCTGAATAGTAAAGAATCCCGAGGATCATTCCCATGGGAACGACAATGTAGGTAAGACCAAAAGAAGAGACAGCTAAATCAACAATAGCCCCTTCCTTTTCATTAAAGTGCAGAGCAAAGAGACTCATAAAAGCAACGAAGAAGACAATGATCGGAGCGCCCATGAGCCACGAATATTTTGCTGCAATAAAAAACGAAAGAACTTCTAAAAGCGTGAAGATAAGAAGGACGGGAAAAAGCAATCTCCCTCCCTTAGCTTTGACAAATTGTTCGTATTCCCAAACCGCAACACAAGTAATCAAAGCGATCGCTAAAGTCACAAAATACTGAAACCATCCATTATGGGAAAAAACAAGCAAACAAATAACCAGCGGGATCGTCATCAAAGAGAGAAAAAATCGCTTACTCAAATCTTTCATCCTTACCCTCCTCGGCGTCGATGACGTTGTTGAAAACAGGAAACTGCATCATATAGGTTTTGAGAGCTAAAATCAGGCCAGGAAACCTCTGTCATATATAACTCAGCATAAGAAATTTGCCATAATAAAAAATTACTCAACCTGAGCTCTCCGCTGGTTCGAATAAAAAGGTCCGGATCACCCCACTTACTTGTGTCTAAGTGGCTAGAGATAAATTCTTCCGTTACGCTTTCAATCTGCACCTTATTGCGTTGATTTTCCTCTAAAATTTTTATCATCGCCCTACGAATCTCATCTCGAGCGCCATAATTTAAAGCCAAAACCAAATTGATCTTGTCCCCCTTTTGCGTCACCGCTTTTGTCTCTTCAAAAGCGCTGATCACCCGAGAGGGAAGACGGGAAAGATCTCCAATTGCATCGAGCCTGATCCCTTCTCGCACCATAAGCTCCCGATTGCGGATCAAATACACTTCAAAAATATTCATTAACGCATCGATTTCATCTCCGGGCCTCTCCCAATTTTCTGTTGAAAAAGAGTAGACCGTCAAAGTCTTTACCCCAAGCTCGATAGCGGATCTCACGACATCGATTAATACTTCCGCCCCCTCCCAATGGCCCATCATCGGAGGAAGCCCTCGGAGCTTTGCCCACCTCCGGTTCCCATCCATAATAATAGCAATATGTTTAGGGATTTTGCCTAAATTGATCAAAGAAAGGAGCTCCTCGCTATATTGAACATGCGCCGATTCTTGAACTATCTTGGGGGTACATCTGCCCTCTTTATCAAGGGAAATATTTGAAGGGGCCGTCATATGCATCACGTTGATTTCAAACGCAAAGGGCCATCAAAGCCCGTTGAATTTCTACTCCTAAAGAGCATATAGCATCCTAAGATATATAGACAAGATCGAGAACTTCGCTTATCCTGTTTCAATTACTGTTTGTCAGGAAAGAGGAGACTATGGGAAAGAATCGCAAGTGGCAATTGATCTGTATTATCGCAGTGACCCTTCTCACTGTGTACAACATCCTCCCCACCCTTTTTTATTACCTACAACCTCTGCAAGAGCCGATAGGGAAAAAGACAGGAGAAACCATTGCCCTGGACATTCAGAAAAGAATCGGTAGCCTCGAAGAGCAAAGCGTAGAATGGATTGCCTCTTTTTGCGACCTGATTCACGTTCATCCAAAAAAAGTTTCCATCGACCCAAATCGCCCTGACGCCATCCTCGTCTCTTTTGTTAAAGCCGAAGAAGCAAACCGTTTTCGCTCCCATCTGCCAAGATCGGGCTCCCTCATTCCTTTTGCCCCCGCAAGACTGCAGCTAAGCCTGCAAGACGAAGACCCCAAATCGGTCACCGTATTAAGACAAATCCCTATTCACATAGAAAAAGATGCGGGCCTCATTTCCTGGGTCTCAAAAGAGGACCCTGAATATAGAAAAATCATCTTGGATCGGGGATCAAAAATTGTTCAGTCTCTCACCAACAACAAAGAAAAAAATTTAATTCAAGCCCTATTAAAGCAAGATGGACATTATTCATTTGGCAATCAAAATCCCGTCTTCTCCGATCTCCTTTTAGATTTTTCTAAAGGAACATTTACTTTAAAACTTCATGCAAAAGCAGAAAACAAGAATGAACTTCTCGTGAAAGAAGTTTCAAAAATCACACGATTTTGCAACGAAAAAGTGATTCAAACTGAGACAGGTTTTGAGATTGCATTCCACAGCATTCCGAATGCGTCAGGATCTCTTGTCCTCCATCTCGAAAAGATAGGGAGGCTTGAAATTCAAAACCTTATATCCACACTCAAAACCATCTGGAATCCTAAACATCCCGATTTGCAAAATATGGCAATTACAGATGCAAACGGCTATGAAACCCTTTCTTTTGGGGAGAAATCCAATTGCCTCGTCCTCTTTTCCCCTTTTCTAAGCGAATCCCTCTCTTCGTTCGAAAACGATTCTATTTACATCGTAGCCAAAGGATTTGAAAGGATTGCGAAAAATTACGAAAACTTCCCTGACTCACCCCTTGCCCACACATTCCATGCTGATGTACAAGCGCTTCGAACGATCCTCTATCAAAATGGATTTGAAAAATCATTAAATTCCAAAGACTTAGCGACAATACCCTGGGGAGGCGACTTCATCGCAGAAAAGCCCCATTTTGCGTATCCTATCATCCAAGCCTCGCGCGAAGAATTTCAAGTCACCGGAAGCAAAAAATATGCGCACCTCGACCTCTCCAATCTAGAACACCGTATTTTGACAGAAAACAAGATAGACACAAGTCTACACCAAGAGCTGATCAAGTGGAGAGATGACTATCTCTCTGCGCAAGTAAGCTTGAATCCCCAGACTCGATTCGACACCCCGAAACCTACGCGCAGCGTATTTTGGAATAATCTAAAACTCTCTCTTTGCAAAATGGTCCGCGGCGATGAAAAAAAGATCATTCGATGGGGTCTTGATCTCTCCGGAGGGAAAAGTGTAGAAATTGAACTCCGCGATGGAAACAATCAGCTCGTCGAGTCCGATTTCGATCTAAAACAAGGGATGAGCGAGCTCTATAGCAGAGTGGGTAAAATGGGCCTTTCTGAAGTTGTCATCCGACAAGTAGGAAAGCACATCGTCCTCGATTTTCCCGGATCGCAGTCTTTATCCGCCTCAGAGTTGATTAAAGCCTCAACCATGTTCTTCCATGTAGTGAATGAAAAATTCTCCCCCATGAACCAACTTCTCGGTGACGCTACAAATCGATTTTTACAATCTGTATGGGATGAAGCCGTATTTGTGGGGAACACAAGCTCTCAAAGCATCAATGAAATCGCAAAGAAAAATCTCTACGGCGAGACTCTTTCTGAAGATGCTAAACTGCTGAAAACAAATGGCCTTAAACTAAGTAAAGATAGCGCTTCACAAGGATCTGTTGATCAACCAGCTTCAAAGATCGTCATTCAGCGAGGATCTTCACCTTTGGAATGGCATGGGATGCCGCACCCCTTAATGATCGTTTTCCAAGATCACGCTTTAGAAGGATCTCACTTAGAAAACATCCACGCCTCTTATGACCCATCGAGAGGAAATTTCTTAAGTTTCAGCATTGCCTCCTCTTTCCAAAACAGAGAAGGTGTACGAGTAAATCCGCAAAACACACTGCATGCTTGGACATCTCAATACTCAAAAGAAAACGTCTTAGGAACATCCAACGAAACCTATTCCCACGGAAGAGGCTGGCGTATGGCTGTTGTTTTAAATGACACGGTCATCAGCTCTCCGACCCTTGATTCTGCCTTAAAAGATAACGCCTCGATCACCGGCAGTTTTTCACAAACGGAAGTGCAGCATCTATGCAACGACTTAAAAGCAGGCTCTCTCACATTCACTCCCCACATTCTTTCTGAAAAAAACGTAAGTCCGGAGCTTGGACAAACAGACAGAACAAAAGGGATTGTTGCAACAGTTGTTGCATTAGCGCTCGTCATTGGATGCATGATAGCCTACTACCGCTTTGCAGGACTTGTCGCATCTGTCGCAGTGATTTTCAACATCCTCATCCTTTGGGGCGTTTTACAAAACTTGGGGGCCTCTTTAACTCTTGCAGGGATTGCCGGGATCATTCTCACAGTCGGCATGTCTATCGATGCGAACGTCCTCGTATTTGAAAGGATCAAAGAAGAATTTGCGATAACGGGGCGCATTCAGTCCGCCATTCAAGCAGGCTATAATAAAGCGTTTAGCGCGATTGTCGACTCGAACATCACCACAATTATCGCTGCCTTAATTCTTTTGAACTTCGACGCAGGTCCCATCAAAAGCTTTGCAATGAATTTGATCATCGGGATCGTCTCTTCGATGTTTACAGCCCTTTTCATGACCCGATTTTATTTCACAGGATGGGCCCAAAATCCAAAAAATAAAATGTTAAAGATGGCAAATTGGGTACGCACCACCCGTTTTGACTTCCTCAAACAAACCAAAGTAGCGTTTACTACCGTTTCTCTAATCATTATTGCCGGATCGTGCTTCCTCTTTGCAAAATCTTCTTCGATTCTAGGCCTTGATTTTACAGGTGGGTATTCTCTGTATCTTAAAGTAGAGAAACAAGAGAATCTCGATTATGCAAAATCTGTCCAAACAGCTTTTGTTCAAGCGGGAGCAAATCCACAAGACTTCCTCATCCAAGAGATGAATCCGGCAAGCGAACTGCGCATTTTGTTTGGAGAAGGATTGGAACAAAACGGAAAACCCTTTTCCAATCTCCCTCTTGAAGTAGAGGCAAAAGGGGCAAAATACCTCTACGAAAAAAATCCTCGAATTTCCTGGGTTGTCAATGCTTTGAAAGCAAATGATATAACCCTTTCCGAAAAGACAAAGGCATCTCTCCACTCTGACTGGACAGCTGTGAGCGGCCAAATGTCTGATACAATGAGAAACAATGCGATTTTTGGATTCCTCCTCTCGTTTGTAGGGATTTTTATCTACCTAGCTTTTAGATTTGAATACAAGTTTGCGGCAGCTGCAATTGCCTGCCTCATCCATGACGTTCTCATTACACTTGCGATCATGGGTCTTTTACATGCACTCCACGTTCCGATCCAACTCGATCTCATCACGATTGCCGCTTTAATGACAGCTGTGGGCTATTCTCTCAACGATACGATCATCATCTTTGATCGGATCCGAGAAGAAATGAGCCTTCACACGAGACGCAATTTAAAAGACACAATCAATCACGCGCTAAACTTTACATTGAGTCGAACGATGATCACATCAGGAACAACCTTGCTTGTTCTCATTGCTCTTTTAGTCTTGGGAGGCGCCTCCATCTTTGGATTTGCCCTCGTCATGACAATTGGGGTGATCTTCGGAACGCTCTCCTCTTGGTTTATCGCAGCGCCCATCATGCTGTTTTTCCACAATACAGAAGAAAAGAAACACATTGTAATAGACAACACTTGAAATGAGCGAAAACAAATGGATCTATCCCGAAAAGAATGAACAGCTCTTAAAGCGCATTGTTTCGGAATTTCGCATCCATCCGGTCACGGCTCAGATTTTGATATCGCGTGGATTTAAAGATTTAGAAAAAATCCACGAATTTCTCTATGCAAAGCTCCCCTCTCTCTACGACCCTGAGCTTTTCTCCGATATGGATGTCGCAGTAGATCGGATCCTCAAAGCCATCGACAAAAAGCAAAACATCTTGATCTATGGGGACAATGATGTGGATGGGATGTCTGCGGCAGCTCTCCTGACAGAATTTTTGAAAACGGTCGGAGGCAATGTCTTTTTTGATATCCCGAACAGATCCTCATTAAAAAAAAGCCTCATTGGCGACGCGCTCGAGTTTGCCATCAAAAATGAGTGCAAACTCCTCATCACCGTCGACTGCGGAATCACCGCTGCAAAAGAGATCCAAGAAGTGGCTGAGCATGGCATTGATGTCATCATCACAGACCACCACGAACCCACTTCGAAAATCCCCCATTGCATTGCCACGCTAAACCCAAAACTCATCAATAGCACGTACCCCAATCGGGAACTCACCGGCGTTGGCGTTGCGTTCAAGCTTGCCCACGCAGTCACAAATTCTCTCATCGAAAGTGGAAAATTTCTCCCCTCCCAAATCGATCTCAAAAGCTATCTCGACCTCGTAGCGCTTGGCACAATTGCGGACATGGGCGCTTTAAAAGGAGAAAACCGGATCCTCGTCCGTTACGGCCTTGCACAAATGCGCCAAATGAAACGAGTAGGCCTTGCTAAATTATTCGAAGTGAGTGAATTAGAGCAAGGCGAGCTGACTCCCGGCGACATTGCTTCAAAAATAGCGCCGAGACTCAATAGTTTAGGGAGAATTGCAGATCCGATCAAAGGCGTAGAGCTTCTTTTGCTTCACGATCCTGAAGAGGCTGAAAAACTGGCCCATGAGCTGGATCTGAACAATATAAAAAGACAAAAAATAGAAAGAGAAGCCTCTGAAGACATTGAAGCGCACCTCTTTAAAAATCCCAATATTATGAAAGAAAAAGCGATCGTGTTGCAATCGGACAAATGGCATCCGGGAATCATCGCCATTCTCTCCTCTCGTATTGCCAAGCAAACAAATAGACCCACCCTTGTCCTCTCTATTGATCAAGGCGTCGGCAAAGGATCCCTTCGAACAACCCCGGAATTTCCTCTTCTTCCCATTTTGAAAGAAAATCAAGCCCTTCTGATTAATTATGGGGGCCACGACTTTGCCGCAGGACTTACCATTCGCGAAGAAAACATCCCTGAATTTAAAAAGCGGTTTCTCTTAGCAGCAAATCGGGCCTTAAGTGAACAAGATATCCTCTCAAAGCTCTACCTCGACGCTCAAGTCTCCTTCAATGATCTCACCTTCGATCTGATGGAATCCCTCAATCTCTTAGAGCCTTTTGGCAATGAAAACCCCCACCCGGTACTGTACTGTGAAGCCATTCAAACCTGGCCTCCAAAAGTCATCGGGAAATACCATCTTAAACTTTTTCTTGAGCAAAACAATCGGGGCCTTGAAGGGATGGCCTTTGGCCTAGCTGACAGAAGAGATGAAATCCGCCTGAAAAACATCCCTTTAAGAATAGCATTTACCCCCCACGTGAATACGTTTCAAAATAAAACAAGCATCCAACTCCAAATCAAAGACTTTCAATTGACTTAATTTCAAGAAACAAAATAATGAAAAATAAATATACAGGTACACTCATGAAGATTTTTGTCATCACCTCACTTTCATTGTTCTCTCTTCTCACAGGATGCGCTACAAACGCAGGCACCGGCATTATAGCAGGAGGCACTCTAGGCGCAAGCATTGGAGGGATCGCCGGAGGGGGAGGCGGGGCGCTGATTGGAGGCGCTGCCGGAGTGATTGCCGGAGGCCTCATTGGGTATGCTCTCGATGAACAGGATAGAAAAGTGATGCAACAGACAAGTCCCCGAACTGTAGATCGGATGGATCGAGGCGAACCGCTCACAATTAACGATGTGATTAAATTAAGCCAAGGCGGAGTGAGCGACGATGCGATCATCAATTACATCCACGATCAAAGAACAAGCTATAATTTAACCCAAGCGCAGGTTCGCAGAATGCAAGATGCCGGGGTAAGTCAAAGAGTCATTAATACAATGATCGATACAGGAAAATAAAGGTTGCGAAAAATCAAAATCCGCAGACAATATGGAAATGCAAAAGGTCTATATTTATGGCAACTCAACTGGACAACGACGTCTCGCAAGACAATAACTATTTCCAAAACACGCTTCCTAATTACTACCGCTCTATTCTGAAGAAATTTCACAAACTATCGAAGTCATTTATCCATTTTAATATTATATTTTTCACTCTATTTGCTTGCGAAATCGTCTTGTTTGCCACATGCCTTCCCTTCCTCAATCACACCTCTTTATTTGCCCTGTCGTTATGCTCTCTCTTTGTCACGAGTTTTTCCTACGTTGTGCTCCTTTTTTACTTCCAGGCGAAAAAACCGGAGCAGATGAACTCGATCAAAGATGATTTTATTTCTTCCTGCCGCAAGCTTCTTTCAATGCCCTCAGGAACATCTGAACACCATCTTTCTATTGCGGAGGCGCTCTCAAAACTCTCTCAATATCTGCAAGATTTCGAGTGGGAGTTTTATAAGATTCCGACCCCTCTCCAATTTTGTTCCTCCTTTGTGTCCCGTTTTTCTGCCTATTGCTATTGGGAAGATGTGTTTAAAATTAAACAAATGCTTCTCCTTGCCGCCATTGATGAACACATTAAGCAAATACGCATTACCCCAACTGACTTAGAAGTTCACGCATCTCTTGGGGGAACATATGTGGCCCTTTCAAAACTCTACCGAAAGCCGATCAACGCCTCTAATCATCCAAAAGCCGGCCAGTTAAAAAAACTCCAAGAGCGGTTTGAAGAGAAGTCGAAAATCTATTCCCGCCTTGCGATGGAAGAGTTTAAAATTCTCAGTCAATACGCATCCGACGATCCATGGGTTCACGAACAGATGGCGATGGGATATAAAGATCTCAATATCCCCGAAGAAGAAATTAGAGAGATTGAAATTCTCCGCAAATTAAGACCTCAAGATAGAGAGATCCTCTTTCGACTGGGATCTCTCTATTTTTCTCAAGGGTTGAATGCCAAGGGGCTCATCATTTATGAAGATCTCAAGAGAACAAATTTTAAGAAAGCAGAAGAGCTGATTGCCTCTTATGGAGAAAGAATTCCCGCTCGTATACAAATATCCTGAAACAAATTCTTCTGCCCATCAACACCTTCCGAAAGCCTCGGATACTGTTGAACAACGCCCTGAATCTTTGTATGAGCGTTTTGATCGGTCACGATCTCTGGATGAACCCCCGAAAGAACAACAGCTCCGGATCCATAACGGTTACAAACAACAGCTGCCGGACTCTCCCCGTTTTCTAAACAGTAAGTAGCTACAACACCTACAGAGTCTTTTGGAAACTGGAAAGCCGGTCCTAAATTCCAATATACAGGACCCTTGCTATCTCCATATTGAACATCAACAGCCCTTGCCGTTTCAAAAGGGTCTGCTGTTGCCCCTCCCGGGTAACTATTGTTAAAACAACACAATCCTTTAGCACGGACATCGGCCAAACCTAAAGAGTATAGACTTTTTTCACTTTTCGCCCGAGGATCTTGCTGAAATTCAGTAGCGGCCGCAATTGCTCCCGCACATAGGCCAACATATGCCTTTCCTTTGGAAATTCCGGTTCGAATGATTTCTCTATGTTCAGGTTTCATTGCAACTATAGATATTGTCGGAGCATGCCCCCCTCCGATAACAAGCGATCCAACCGATGAATTTTCATTGCCCCATTCTTTGCATATCATAGAAAAATCGCCGACCACAGGGCGAATGTTACAGGAGCGAAAAGATCTCTCAGCTTCTTGCACAGAAACAGGACCAGAACCTTCTCCTTTATAAAGAAACGGCAGACCAGAAATCGACATATTTTGAGCCTTATAATTTATTGATTGAATACAAAAAAATTATACAAAATAAAACAAATCAATTTCAATAAAAATAAAGATTATGCCGATTCTTCAGGTTGTTTCGTTATATAGTAAAAATTTTACATTATACCGAACGTCATTCAAAATTTGGGCGATAGGAGGGATTGAAAGCTGTCAGCAAATCGATTAAAAAAAGGGGGGTTGTATTAACTCAATACTAGCCCCCCTTTTTTTAATCGATTTTTGACGCTTTGAACCCTCCTATCGCCCAAATTTTGAATGACGTTCGGTATAACTAGAATCCAATGAACGCTGCCACAGCCTTCCAGTCCACAGTGCCGATCACAAGACCCGACGCGCAAAACTGGCACGCCCTCCAATCGACTTTTTCTTGGTACAATTTCTGACTCCACAGATTCGAAAGAACAATAGTCATCACAGAAAAAATAGGATAGATCACCGCATTTTCCAAGGGACCTGCAACTTCTGTCGACCAAATCATGCAGTAGGTGCAAAGACCATTCATGACCCCGCCCACAACACCATACATCGCTTCTAAACGGGTAGGCCATCTCTTCTCATAAAAGAGGAAAAAGAACACTTGAGCAGCAAATGCCGAGAGAAACATAAACGGCATAAACCACTGACTCTTAATCTGTTCTGAAGTAAAAAACGAGACAATCTCGCCCGGATTTGGGAGGTTGAGCAAAAGAGCGCGAAATTGGAACAAGACAAGAAGCAGAACATGTAACGAGAACATGGTAGCGCAAAATACAATCCATTTTTTCCGATTTTGTAATCCGAGCAAGCCCTTACTAGCCATGAAAAGGCCGTATAAAACAACAATAGATCCAACCGCATGCCAGATTGTATACGGAAAACCGTAAGCAGATCCGAAAACAAAAGCCATGACAACAGCCGGCATCACCGTCGATCCGTTAAGAATCGAAAAAGTAAGCCCTGCCGGACCCTTTTCTAAACTTCGGCCGAGGAAAAAAAGCATAAAAGCTAAAATAATCCCGGCAAAGAGGCCTAAAGCCGCAATCGGCCCATTCCATGCATAGTTGCTAGTTCTCACCGGGTTGAGCAGAAGCGCAACAATGAAAGCCATCGCCATTTGGAAAATCAAAAATCCTTTTGTGGTTCCGCCCTGATCAATACTTTTTCTCATAAAAAGATTTGAAAGCGAAATGAATCCCCCAGCAAACAACATCAATAAAACGGCCATGATCCCTCTTTTTACAATCACGATACAATTTTTGCCCCAGCATTGCAAGATTAGACCTGTTTACTCCATCTTCACAACCTGATATAATCACAAAAATTAGACGTAGGTTGCTGTGACTTGGTTTTTGAAAATCTGTTTTCTTTGCCCTCTTCTTTGCTTAGGATCGCCTACAAAATGGCAAAACGAAGAGGAGGCTCTCTTCCTCAATCGGATTGCCGATTTTTGGGAAGAAGGGGAATACCAGATTGCAAAAAAACAAATCCAAGAATTTTTAAATATCTACCCAAACAGCGCTTATAAAGACACCCTCAGCTCCTGTCTCGGAGATCTTTTTTTGCGGGAAAAAAACTTTTCGCAAGCCTTAGATTATTACGCAAAAATCACAGACACAGAAACCTCCTCTCGTATTTTTGTCCATCGACTCCAATGTCTATATAACATGCAATGGTATTCAACATTGGCTGACGAGTGTGAAACGTATTTGCAAAATAGATCTGCAAATTTAGAGGACGACTTTCAAATCACTTACTATCTCGCAATTGCTCTCTATCAGCAGTGTTTGAATGCTGAAAATGATCTAGAGACACTCAACGCTATTGCAAAAAGAGCCGCCCCCTACTTTGAAGAGCTCTTTGAAACGGCAATAAAAGAGGAAATCGCTCCCGCTTTCGCCCATCTCCTTTGCATCCTCAAAGAATTTCCAAAAGCAGCAGAAATCTATCTCGATTTAGCAACAGACGAAATGCTTTTTCAGGCGGCCTTTATTCAAGCGGAATATGACAAAGAACTCGCCTTGCAAACATTTAGAAAAATTGCCTCCTCCGATGCAGAAAAATCAATCAAAGAAGAAGCGCAATACAATGGCCTCATTCTTTCTTTTGATTTACAAAAATATGAAGAGATCTCAAACGCAATAGAGGCCTACTTAGAATCCATTCCTGTAGAAAAAATACCTGCAGCCCATCTGTTCTTTGGAAGGAGCTTTTTAGCGCTCGGTAAAGTTGAAGAGGCGTGCATTCACCTTAAAAAATATGTTGCCCAAGAACAGTTAGCCTCCCCCCTTCTCTATGAGGCTCTACTTAGCTTTATTGACGCCTCGATGCAAGCGGAAGATCTTGGCATGTTAGATACAGCAATTAACAAAATCGATTCTTTATATGCAAATAACGGAGAGCTTCTTAAAGGAAAATTTTTCAAAGCGCTTCTTCTCGAAAAAAAAGAAAAATTTGCCGAGGCGCGAGAATTGCTCGAAGAACTTTTAATCTCTCCCCTAATCGAGAAGGAAGAGGTTTTAGCGCAGCTCATCCACATCGAAAGTGGGCTGCAAGACTATATCTCTTGCAGAAATCACTCCCTTGCATTCCTATCGGAATATGCAACAAGCAATCAAACAGCCATCATAGAAAGTCACTTAGTTGCCGCGTCTTTGGAACTTTCCAACCAAAGCATTGAAGGCAAGGAGCAACTCGTATTGGATCTTCAACATCTGCTCACCACCCGCGAAGATGAAAAATGGCAAATCCTCCTCGCAAAAACTTTCTTTGCCCTTCAAGAATACGAAAAAGCAATCCCTATTCTAGAGGCTTTAAATACTTCTGAAACAGATCTTATCCTCGCTCTTTGCTATAGAGACGGCAACCAAGATCTTGAAAAATTTGCCTTTTTTGCAGAAAGAGCTCTCCAAACAAATCCTAAATCTTTCGATGAAGGATCTCTTCATGCAGCCCTTTACAATGCCTACTTAGATCTTGCCAAAACAGATGTTGCGCTCCTTGAGAAAGCAGAAGAACACCTTTTTGCCGCCTTCGAAGCCAAAACTGTGATCGATATTCAAAATTTGCTCTGGCTTGCTAATCGATATATCGCAAGAGAAAGCAATCTCGAGGCAATCGCGCTTTTAGAATCGGTAGAACAAACGGAAAAGGTAAAATATCCATTAGCAAAACTCTACTGCCAAACAAAAAATTTCGATAAAGCCCTTCCCTTTCTAGAAGAACTCGTGGCCCAATCCGATCTTGATTGGAAAGAGCAAAGCGAATCCTTTCTTCTTCTTGGAGAAATCTATGCAATGCAGGGAAACAAGGAAAAAGCAAAGCACTGTTTTGATCAAATCACGTGCGATAAATCCCTCTTAAAAACCTATGTGGGGGCATCGGCAAGCCTGCAAAGCGCGCGGCTTGAAATCCAAGACGTTTCGGAAGTGCTTGTGCAGTTAAAAGATCTTACGCTTCAAAAAAACATCCTCCACGAACCCATCTACCTTGAAGCTGCTTTAGATTATATCGAACTCCAAGACAAGAGCCAAACATCAAGCGCTAAAAAACTCGCCCTTTTAGAAAAAACAAAACGGGACTTTGAAAGTCAAGACGATCTGCTCTCGCAAGACTATCATCTCGCAAGAACTCGTTTCCCTGCCCAAAATTTCATCTTTGCGTCCTACATGAAATTTATTGAGGCAGAGATACTCATAGCTAAAAGCGACATCGAAGCAGATCTAGATCAACAAAAAGAGTTGCAAGCAAAGGCAAAAGACCTTTTGCTGAAGATTGTAGAGGAAAAGGCGCATCCGGCCCTTGTAGTGAGAGCAAGTCAATGTCTCGATCGGTAATACAACTGCACAAAAAACTTCTTCTTGGCTCTATTTTCGTCTCTTTATTTTTGCACGTTGTAGAAATTCAGTTTCTTCAAAAACAAACCCTTTGGTTTTCGACGCCGCAATCGACAGAGACATCTACTGAAGACTGGATATCTGCGCTTGAAAAAATGGACCGAGATCAAATTTTAAAAGAGGCCTTTGGGACAGAAGGGAACTTAAGTCACGCAGAAAAGTCTTCTCAAAACAATCCAATTCCTATTTCTCATCAAAACCTCATTCCAAGACAGCTGCAAAACCTCTCCCCTCCCCAGCCAATTCTTGAAGTGGCTCTTTCCAAAACTCTCTTTCCTCAAATCCCCTTGCATGGCTCAAAAATAGAAACGTTGTCCCGAGTCCATATCCCGGAAACCATCACCCTTCTTCCTCGCCTTCCGAAAGAACTCCTGACGCCTGCCCCTGTAGAGACTGCGGCATCGCAATCGACCTATCCAAATCCTATAACAACTCAAATCTACATAGCAGAGAATCTTTGCAAAGGAAGACTTGAAAATACGTATCATGCAAAAGGGAAATCTTTGACAAAAGATGTGCACCCCTCATGGGAGAGCAGACAGTTTGCATTTAAAACGCTTAAAACCCCGATGCCTCCAAAAGCTTCTAAAATCCCTTCCCTAACAGAGCTGCAAGCAAGCGCCTATTCCTCCTCCTTTGATACGGAACTTGTGTATATAGAGGAAAAGGAGGGGAAATACCTTTTTGCGCTCACACTGATTCCCCACGCAGATCTTCAATTAACGCCGCTTAAGCAAAACTACATATTTTTAATCGACCGATCAAATTCGATTCAAAAAGAGCGACTGAATGCGACAAAAAGCGCTGTGCGTAAAGCGATCGATGATCTACGCCACGAAGATCAATTCAATGTGATTGTTTTCGACCAAAAAGTCGATAAGCTTGCTCCCACCCTCCTTCCGGCGAATTCCTCATCGATTGCAAAAGCGCACGAGTTTTTAAACAAAATTGAGCTGGGCAGTTTTTTTTCACAAAAAAATCTCTACAAACCTCTTTTCTTAACGCTTCCCCCAACATCCAATGACAATGAACTCTACACAGCGATTCTCATCACAGATGGAGAGAGTCTTTCGCAAAAAAGCATCAGCTCTAGCCTCATGACCGATTGGACGCGCTTAAATCACGGCAAAGTTTCTCTCTATACACTGGGGATGAATGAGGATCCAAACTTAAGTCTCCTTGGGACCATTGCCAATCTAAACCGGGGGAAAACGTTTTCTTCCCCGACAAACCGAGGGCTAAAGAGAAAACTTTTAAAACTCATGAAAACGATCAGATCGCCTGTTGCCAAAAACCTCTCTTGCAAGGCGGTGTCCAGAGTCTCTGAGGGAGGTGTCGAACTTTTCCCAAAAACCGCCCACGCGCCCCATTTGTTTCTTGGTGAGCCCTACATCATTTTGGGAACTGCCGATTCATTAGATGATTTTGTTATCTTTGTCCAAGGACAGATCAATGGAGAGTGGCTCCACATCAAGAAGAACATCTCTTTTGCGGAAGGTAAAAGAGGAAATGCGTCCCTTACCTCTCAGTGGGCAGAACTCAAAGCATTTTCTCTCTATGAAAAATATCTCGAAGGGTATGGCCCGCAGTATCTTACAGAAGCGAAATCCATATTAAATCAATATGAACTCCCCGAAATCTTCGAGCATGTTCAATGAGCCTACGTATCATCGCCGGGAAATTTAAAGGGAGATTTTTAAAAACCCCAAAATCCACCACCACGAGACCCACTCAAGGCGCCTTGAGAGAAGCTGTCTTTAATATCTGCCAGATGAATATTGTAGAGGCTCAAGTGCTGGATCTCTTCGCAGGAAGCGGAGCAATCGGCTTTGAAGCGCTGAGTAGGGGCGCTTCACATGTAACGATGATTGAACGGGACAAACAGGCCATTTCCTGCATAAAGAAAAACTGTGAAGATCTCGAAGTGACTGCCCAAGTGACTCTCCTTTCCTTAGATGCAGAAAGCGCCCTCCGGAAGCTCACAAAGCCGTTTGATATAATCTATGTAGATCCTCCGTATGATCTCCCCTTAGGCCCGATCCTCGAGCCACTCGCTGAAAAAAATCTCTTAAGTCCACACGGGACGCTCTTTGTCGAAGAGCGTTATGATCCGAAACGAAAGACAACCCCACCCGCTTTAAAAAATCTCCTCTTAAAAAGCTCTAGGCGATTTGG